>NZ_JAUBTF010000056.1:12053-45502 GCF_036702355.1 Microcoleus sp. D3_18_C4 | reverse complement strand
TTAATAATTAAATGGGGTCGCAAAATTAAAAATAAGGGTAATGCTTGTATCACAGTTTAAATGTGCAACAGCTTATCTTCGAGCGTGCCGGAAACAACCTAAAACCCTATCAGGGATTGAAACGACGGCTAAAAGATGAATTACCAAGTTATTGCCGCTGCCGGAAACAACCTAAAACCCTATCAGGGATTGAAACATGGTTTTAACTTTAGCTCAGAGATATCCCGGCGCGCCGGAAACAACCTAAAACCCTATCAGGGATTGAAACGCTTACCCGCTGCTGACATTTTGATGCGCGTTTCTGCCGGAAACAACCTAAAACCCTATCAGGGATTGAAACTGTACCTTGCAGCGCAAATCTTGCCGCCTGCTTATCCGCCGGAAACAACCTAAAACCCTATCAGGGATTGAAACTTGTAGCGGGTGCAAGCGCGTTAAACTTTGGCGGCCGGAAACAACCTAAAACCCTATCAGGGATTGAAACATTTTAGCACCGGAATCGATCGACTGTGACCGAAAAAATGCCGGAAACAACCTAAAACCCTATCAGGGATTGAAACTACTGAAACAGTCGGCAAAATGGCGTTCGCCTTTGATCGCCGGAAACAACCTAAAACCCTATCAGGGATTGAAACAAACACTACACAACAAAGCGCAGCAGAAATCAACGAGCCGGAAACAACCTAAAACCCTATCAGGGATTGAAACCGGCGCAAAATTACCGACGCAGCCTTAAGTGAAAATGCCGGAAACAACCTAAAACCCTATCAGGGATTGAAACATGAGCTTACCACGGCAATATTTGATAGGTATTCGGCCGGAAACAACCTAAAACCCTATCAGGGATTGAAACCTCTTGAGCCTGACCTACGAACGTGCTCAAATTGCCGGAAACAACCTAAAACCCTATCAGGGATTGAAACACTCTTTAGCCCACTTGTATATTGATCGGGATTTGTGCCGGAAACAACCTAAAACCCTATCAGGGATTGAAACTTAGAATTCTAATTGCAGAAGTTGCACCTTTGGTATGCCGGAAACAACCTAAAACCCTATCAGGGATTGAAACCTAGAGGTGGCGGTATTGTTTGGATTAAGCCTCTAGCCGGAAACAACCTAAAACCCTATCAGGGATTGAAACGAAGTTTTCCTTGATTTGCCCAGTTACGGATTCGGGCCGGAAACAACCTAAAACCCTATCAGGGATTGAAACATACCAAGTTATACCCCTACCCTGAAAACGGCTCCAGGCCGGAAACAACCTAAAACCCTATCAGGGATTGAAACCTAATTGCTGACATATTTTTAATCTGTGTAATGCTTGCCGGAAACAACCTAAAACCCTATCAGGGATTGAAACCTTATACTATATTATAATAGAAAACCCGGATTTGCCGGAAACAACCTAAAACCCTATCAGGGATTGAAACGGGGTCGTGTAACGTGCGGTTGCAGTAGTTGACAAGCCGGAAACAACCTAAAACCCTATCAGGGATTGAAACTCTTAGGTGCTGACACAAGCGCTTGGAAGGACTTAGGCCGGAAACAACCTAAAACCCTATCAGGGATTGAAACTTTAGAGATTGACAGCTTGCCTTCGTATACTGTCGAGCCGGAAACAACCTAAAACCCTATCAGGGATTGAAACTGCTAATGCAGCGCTGTAAGTATCGCCCAAAATCCAGCCGGAAACAACCTAAAACCCTATCAGGGATTGAAACAGGGGTCGGCTTAGAAAAGGCAGAAAACCGCGCTGGCCGGAAACAACCTAAAACCCTATCAGGGATTGAAACATTTGCTTGGAAACCCTACGGGTTTGCAAAATCTACAGCCGGAAACAACCTAAAACCCTATCAGGGATTGAAACCTATAATAAGTTTGCCCACCAGAGGAATTTGCAGGGGCCGGAAACAACCTAAAACCCTATCAGGGATTGAAACCCTGAACTTTACTTTGAAAAGTTATCAGCCCTTGCTGGCCGGAAACAACCTAAAACCCTATCAGGGATTGAAACTTTTGTTGTCATAATTTGTCAAGTCAAGTCTATAGCCGGAAACAACCTAAAACCCTATCAGGGATTGAAACTTAAACCTTGAGGACTGTGCCGCGAGTAGCTTCGGCCGGAAACAACCTAAAACCCTATCAGGGATTGAAACCTTTATAAGGAGCGCACAACAGCCGATACAAGCGCCGGAAACAACCTAAAACCCTATCAGGGATTGAAACAGTAGGATCGGCAACGTATTGCTGTGCTTTAACGCCGGAAACAACCTAAAACCCTATCAGGGATTGAAACTATTGGTGGCGCTTGGCTCAAACCTGAAAGAACCGATGCCGGAAACAACCTAAAACCCTATCAGGGATTGAAACTCTTTGACCTTCACCATAACACCCTGATATATCGAGCCGGAAACAACCTAAAACCCTATCAGGGATTGAAACCATTACTACTCGTCACTTGATGCGAGATGTGTTAGAGCCGGAAACAACCTAAAACCCTATCAGGGATTGAAACGTAGTTAACTTACTAGCTTGCTCTTGTTTTTTGGGCCGGAAACAACCTAAAACCCTATCAGGGATTGAAACGACACAGTATCATCTTGATAAACTTCGATTTGACACGCCGGAAACAACCTAAAACCCTATCAGGGATTGAAACATGGCCGCCACAAGCGCCGATGCAATCTCACCGCGCCGGAAACAACCTAAAACCCTATCAGGGATTGAAACATAAATTATGCTCAAGCAACATAATACGGTCTTTTTGCCGGAAACAACCTAAAACCCTATCAGGGATTGAAACATTCAACACCAAAGATGTACTAGCAGCGTTATTTACCAAAATGCCGGAAACAACCTAAAACCCTATCAGGGATTGAAACCAATGTGATTTAGCTGGCGAGTGTAGCCAGTCACGCCGGAAACAACCTAAAACCCTATCAGGGATTGAAACAATTCTCCAAAAGTTTCAGTTGTAATTCCCTGCTACAAGCCGGAAACAACCTAAAACCCTATCAGGGATTGAAACATCCAGAATTAGGCAAGAAAGTAGCAAAAAAAGCCGGAAACAACCTAAAACCCTATCAGGGATTGAAACCAAAAACAGGAATTTGCTCCACGTTAACAACTTGGCCGGAAACAACCTAAAACCCTATCAGGGATTGAAACTCAAAACGTAACAATTAACCACAGAATTAAACTTAAGCCGGAAACAACCTAAAACCCTATCAGGGATTGAAACAAATCCGAGATGCTGCTGATTCTGCTTATTCAGGCCGGAAACAACCTAAAACCCTATCAGGGATTGAAACTGGGTAGACGAAACGGAAGGTGGCAACAGATGGCGCCGGAAACAACCTAAAACCCTATCAGGGATTGAAACCCATGTTAGCTTGTCTAGCAAATACTGTACAGACGAGCCGGAAACAACTTAAAACCCTATCAGGGATTGAAACTTTCGGAAGTATTCAGCAGAGGAGGAGACAGGAGAAAAGAGGGTATTCTTCTCCTGACTCCTTCTGAGCCGGAAACAAGTTTACTTCCCACACTTGTCACAACACAGGTAGTGGTGATGGATAATCTCACATTTGATAAAAGTGGTCGGATTCAGGAATTGATTCAAACAGCAGGGTGTAGACTATTATATTTACCGCCATACTCTCCAGAGTTTAACAAAATTGAACAAAGAAGAGCCTTGGCTAAAAAGTCAAATTCGTAAACAGCTTGATGAGTTTGATTGCTTACATTTTGGCGACCCTTGGATGTCTTGCGCCTGGGAGCATAACACCGGCCGTTGCTATATGTAATTTCCCAGATTCTTCAGTTGAGACAACCTCAAAATTATGACCAATCAAACAACTTCTCCACTCCTACTCAGTCCCTTCAAAATCGGAGATTTACCCTTAAAAAATCGGGTAGTCATGGCACCCCTAACGAGGGCCAGAGCCGGTGAAGCGCGGATACCCAACGCCTTGATGACAGAGTATTACACTCAACGAGCCTCTGCTGGTTTAATCATTACAGAAGCCACCGTGGTTTCTACTCAAGCTAATGGTTGGCTCAATACGCCCGGTATTTATTCAGACGAACAAGGCGAAGCTTGGAAACAAGTTGTGAGTGCGGTTCATGCCCGCGAAACGCCGATTTTCATGCAGCTTTGGCACTGCGGACGAGCTTCCCACAGCAGTTTTCATGAAAACAATCAATTGCCAGTTGCAGCCTCTGCCATCAAAATAAACGGAGAAGACATTCATACCCCTGTGGGCAAACAGCCGTACGAAACTCCCCGCGCTCTAGAAACCGATGAAATCTCCCTGGTTGTAGAAGATTATCGCAAGGCGGCGGAACGGGCAAAAATGGCAGGTTTTGACGGTGTAGAAATTCACGCGGCAAACGGCTATCTCATTGACACATTCCTACAAACCAAAACCAATCACCGCACTGATTCCTATGGTGGCTCAGTTGAAAACCGTTACCGTTTTCTTAAAGAAATTGTAGAGGCGATTATCACAGTATTTCCGGCCAACAGAGTAGGGGTGAGACTTTCTCCCAATGGTATTTACAATGATATGGGTTCTCCCGAATATCGGGCAGATTTTCTGTATTTCGCGGAGCAGTTAAATGCCTATAGTTTAGCTTACCTTCACTTGGTGGACGGTCTGGCATTTGGCTTTCACGAATTAGGCACGCCGATGATGATAGGAGAGTTTCGCGATGTGTTTACAGGTGTGCTCGTCGGCAACTGCGGATATACTCAAGAACAGGCTGAAACGGCCCTGAGCAGCAAACTTGCGGATTTAATAGCTTTTGGTCGGGATTTTATCAGCAATCCTGACTTGGTAGAGCGTTTTACTAATGGTTGGCCGCTCAATCCGCCTGCTGAAATGGGCGTCTGGTATTCTTTTGGGCCTGAAGGTTATATCGATTTCCCTAGATATCAGGAATCGGCCACTATTTCTTAGTTTAGTTGGTTGGGGCGGGTTTATCAATAAATACCGAGTATGTGCATCATAGATAATGGTGAACCCGCCCCTAAAAGATTTATGGTTAGTTTCTCAAAATAAAAGTCGGAGTTGGAGCCATATTTAATTTTCATCGGCCGTTGAGAGCAAGCATCTCCTATTTGTAAAAACACTTCTTCTGCCTCGTGCCTCGTGCCTCGTGCCTCGTGCCTCCTGCCTCGTGCCTCCTGCCTCCACTTTTGGGCTTGGCTGCAAAAGTGAGAGGCTCCCAGTTGAGATCGAGAACGTTTCCCCATATCCTAATAACCATAGGGTACTTCCAAACATCCAAGCTGCTAGCTCAGCGTTTGAGTGCCTGAAAAAAATCAATAGCGGAAGCGCTTTTAACAAGATGGCACAAAATCACAAATCAACGGTTATCATTACCGGCGCTTCCTCCGGCGTCGGTTTGTACGGCGCGAAAGCTCTCGCAGACAAGGGATGGCACGTAGTCATGGCCTGTCGGGACGTGCGAAAAGCCGGAGACGCCGCCCGCGAGTTGGGCATACCTGAAGGCAGTTTCTCCATCATGGAGATTGACTTGGGCGATTTGGAGAGCGTGCGCCGGTTTGCTCGCGCATTTAAGGCCAGCGGCAGGCCTCTGGACGCTTTGGTGTGTAACGCGGCCATTTATATGCCTTTGATTAAGGAACCGCTGCGGAGCCCGGAGGGTTACGAGTTGACGATGACTACCAATCACTTGGGTCATTTCCTGCTGTGTAACCTGATGATGGAAAATATGAAGCCTTCCTATTATTCCGATGCCAGAATCGTGATTTTGGGAACTGTGACTCACAATCCAGATGAGTTGGGTGGGAAGATTCCGCCGCGCCCGGATTTAGGCAAATTTGAAGGTTTTGAAGCGGGTTTCAAAGACCCGATTTCGATGGTTGACGGCAAGAAGTTTGAACCGGTCAAGGCTTACAAAGATAGCAAAGTTTGCAATGTGCTGACGATGCGGGAATTGCACCGCCGCTTTCACGAATCCACGGGGATTACTTTCACTTCGCTGTATCCGGGATGCGTCGCGGATACGCCGCTGTTCCGCAACCACTATCCTTTGTTTCAGAAGCTGTTCCCGCTGTTTCAGAAGAATATCACCGGCGGTTATGTGTCCCAGGAGTTGGCGGGCGAAAGGCTGGCGATGGTGGTTGCTGATCCAGAATACAAGCAATCTGGGGCTTATTGGAGTTGGGGAAATCGCCAGAAAAAAGATGGTAAGTCTTTTGTGCAAAAGGTTTCTCCCCAGGCCCGCGATGATGAAAAAGGCGAGCGGATGTGGGAGTTGAGCGCTAAGTTGGTGGGATTGACTGACGGGGCCCAAATGGGTGCTGCGGCTAGTGCGGGCCGGTCTGCATAATTCAAAGTTACAAATCCCCTTTATCGGGCTTGGCAGTTGAAACGGCGTCTACGCACAGGAGGTGGGTAGACGCGGACTCAATAATAAAGGGGGTATTAAAGTCGGATTTGGTATGATGCACCAAAATCCAAGAAACCGGGTTTTTTAGTGGCTCTGCAGGCTGTAACTCACATCTTGCACTATTATTAAGAACAGGCAAGATGCCTGTTTCACAAGAAAATTCATCTCTTGTGGAACAGGCATCTTGCCTGTTCATAAAAAGATTATTGAGAAGGGTGCCATATCTCAGTTGTAGCGCGTCTTTTCGGACACAACCCGGTTTCTGGTTTACCCTGGCGTGCAGGAATGTTCTGGTGGCTGCCTTAGCATGAAAGCGTAGGTTTTGCAACAAAAAAAATTTGGTTTTTTTTACCGTTTACCATCGACTGACACGATATTTTTTCGGATAAGAACCAGGTTGGTGCGTAAGTCTTGGGAAATGAACAGCCGTCGATCGACCTTTTGGTTTGTAGCGTCGCCGAAACTGTTAGCTGCGACGGCTGTTTCGTTTTTTTGCTGTTAAGATTGATTTTTACTTGAGGGTGCTCTATTGCGGAAAATATTTTCACCCAATTATTCGAGATAATTAGATTCTATGGCTTGTCGCTCGCAAAAACTATTTTTATTCGCTGGCCTTTTTGGGTTAGTTTTGTTGGCAAAACCCGCGAAAACATCCGCTAGCACCGTTCAAATTTTGACCTCAAATGTTGAGGATTTGGCCGCAGTTAGCAGCAGAGGCGATCGAGCTTTAGCCCCTAACGAAACCACTTTTGACAAACGCGAAGACTTGCCGGTAAAAGACGAGGAAACGCAGTTACCCACAGAGTCAGAACACTCGGTGGCGGCGGAAACTCCCGACTTTCCACCTTCCTCGGCAAATTCAGTGGATGTGACATCTTACACCATTCTCAAGAACAGGCAAGATGCCTGTTCCACAACGAGTGAGTTTGATTGTGGGGTGGGCATCCTGCCCGCCAGTAAAAGGCTTATTGACAATGGTGCAACATCTCAGACCGATCGCACTTTCAGCACAATAACTCAAGAAACCGAGCTTTTTAACTCAGATCAAAAGCTAGAAGAAAATATTGACCGACAAAAAATTGATTTGGGTATCGATCGAGCCTCGCATCTGGCCCAACTGCCCAACCCAATTTTGCCGCGAGAACCCGAATTGCCAGCTCCTGAGCCGCCGCAACCGCCTGCGCCGTCTCCCCTCCAACCCACCCAGCCAACACCCGTTGAAAGCGAAATTAGACCGGGGATTCCGGGTACAATTAAGGTCGCTGGCTTTGAGTTTGAGGGCAACACGGCTTTTAGCGATCGCGAACTCGCAGAAGTTACGCAACAGTTTGCGGGCCGCGAAATCACCTTTGCCGAACTGATCGCAGCCGAAGCAGCAGTCACTCAAAAATATGTAGCGGCAGGATACATCAATTCCGGCGCTGTAATTCTCGCCAACCAAACCTTTCCGAGAGACGGAGGTGTGGTGAAAATTCGGATTGTAGAAGGCGGGTTAGATGAAATTGTGATTACTGGAAACAGGCGCTTAAATTCAAATTACGTGCGATCGCGCCTTGAGCGCGCTACCAGACGGCCCCTCAACCGCGATCGGTTGCTGGAAGCCTTGCAACTGCTGCAACTCGACCCCTTAATTGGCAATATTTCCGCCGAATTGCAAGCCGGAAGCCGCCCGGAAAACAGCCGCTTAGAAGTGCGCGTCAAAGAAGCAGACAGCTTTAGCGCTGAAGTGTTCGCAGACAACAATCGATCGCCCAGCGTCGGCAGTTTTCGGCGCGGTGTTCGCATCAATCAAGCAAATTTACTCGGTTTGGGCGATGGATTAGAGGTATCTTATGCTAACACCGACGGCAGCAACGAATTCAACGGCAGCTACACAGTCCCCGTCAACGCGCGCAACGGCACGATTGCGTTCGCTGCGAGTGCTGCTAGCACCAACATCATCGAGGAACCGTTTGATGCTGCCCAAATCGAAGGGAAATCGCGGACTTACGAGTTAACTTACCGCCAGCCGATTGTCGAAAAGCCCGATCGCACTTTGGCTTTGGGACTGAGTTTTTCGCGGCAAGAAAGCGATACATTCCTGTCGGGGGAACGATTTGCGCTTTCGGCGGGAGCAAACGATCGCGGCGAAACCCGGGTTTCGGCTGTGCGGTTTTTTCAAGAATACGTGCAGCGGAGTTCCAGCCAAGTGTTCGCGGCGCGATCGCAATTCTCCCTCGGTACTAATCTGTTTGGCGCTACTGCGAACGATAGCGGGCCTGACAGCCGCTTTCTGGCGTGGCGCGGCCAAGCCCAATACGTGCGGCTGTTAGCGCCAGAAACCTTGCTGATTGTGCGTTCTGATATTCAATTAGCCGATCGCCCCCTGCTTTCCCTCGAACAAATTGGGATCGGTGGCGTTCAAAGCGTGCGCGGATACCGCCAAGATTTGCTGTTAACTGATAGCGGTGCGATCGCCTCTGCAGAAGTGCGAATCCCGGTTTGGCGTGTCCCGGCAGTTAAGGGATTGTTGCAAGTCGCTCCGTTTATCGATTTTGGGGTAGGGTGGAACCATTCAGGAGAAAAGCCGAACCCTGACTCCGACAAACTGCTGGGTGCAGGTTTGGGGCTGGTTTGGCAGATGGGCGATCGATTGAATGTGCGTCTCGACTACGGTATTCCTTTGATAAATGCTCGATCGGGCGATCGAACTTTGCAGGAAAAAGGCTTATACTTTCGGATTAATTACTTTGCTTTCTAAATTTTAAGTTGGGTTGAGTGCGATCGAACGCTTCGCTTCGCCCAACACTTTCATCTTTAGCGCTGACGGTCAAATTTTATTAAGTGGCGGCCTCGATCGCACGATTAAACTGTGGGATATCCTGACAGGATGTTGTATTAGGACGTTGATGGGCGATCGGCTGTATGAAGGCATGAATATTCGAGGCCGGGCGGAATTGACGAATTCTCAAAAAGCGACATTGAAAGCGTTAGGGGCTTTGATTTGACACTCGATAGAGCTTCCGAATCATCTCCAAGGTCAGGCAGTGTTTACCAGATAACGCCTGAGTTAAGCGACCGCGCTGCGGGGTCGGCTTGAACGAATTGTTAGCCGTCAAGGCCGCGACTGGCTAATTTCTTCAAGCACTCCGGTTTGACCGTTGTTACATTTTCCAACTAGCAGCGAAATTGTGCTTGAGTAATTTTTCAGAACAGAGTAGCGTGTAGCAGTAATGCGTACACTCTTGCCTTCAAGTGAATAAACAATTTTAGAGTAGGTGCTATAGTCACCACGGGCCTTTGCAACGGGCATGACTGCACGAATTAGGTCTTTATATTTCGGTGCTGGAAACTCCAGGGTTCGCTGCCTCCCACCTGGGTAAGTCCGCACATTGCGAATCAGTGCTGTGTCGCAGTAAAGATCTGCTACGGCTGGATCAAATGCGCGCTCAAGCGATTGATAGTTAGCAAACACTTTTTCAGCTTTGTTTAGCTCGTTAGCTAGCACCGGATTGGTAAATAGCACAAGGAAGAGAATAGATTTCGTTAAGATTTTCATGAATAGTCCAAAGATTAAAATTGACGGCTAACTTATAAAAGTAATTTCATGCGGATAATGGAGCAGTCATAAACCGACGCTCGCGGTCAGCAGCATAAGCTATGCAGGCTTTTAAATCTTCTCGCGTCATATCGGGAAAATCACCCTTGAATTTCTGCTTCGGTCATCTCGGAAGCTAGGTACTCAAGCACTTCATAAACCGTAATTCGCAAGTCGCGTACACAAGGCTTACCACCGCGTTTATTTGGTTCGATCGTGATGTGATTTCGGTAGTTCATAGTTAGAATTATCGCGATCGTGTTCTCGACCTTTGCAAAATCTTAGCCTGTGGCTGCGGAGCTCGCAAGGTTGTCAATCTTGTTTTTAATACGATTTAACCCTTATTCTACGTCCCTAACTGCTGCAACAACTCTTGAATGGATAAAACAGGTATAGGCGAACTCAAGAAACCTTTATTATCGCGGGTCAGAATCGCATCTAACCCTTGAGCAACTGCACCAAAAATTTGAACAGCATCTTCAAAATCCACCAAACCAGAGTTGAAAGCTGATTCCAAAACGGCTCGATCAATAGGACAAATGACCATAGCAGTCAGCGTTTCTAAAACCGCTTGCCGTGCTTGCTCAACGCTGCGAGTATGTTTGCGAGAAATGTAGAAAATATCCGTGAGTGTTGTCGCTGTAACATAACCGATTAGTTGCCCAGCATCGATCGCTTGAAACAACAACTCCGCATCTTGAAAAAATGGCTCTCGCTGCAACAGAAAATCTAGGACAATGTTGGTATCAATTAAAACTCTCACTAAAGATACTTCTCCACCCGTCGCGCTTCCAACATTGCAGCCACGTCCTCATCTGTCGGTGCGGGTTGGTCTGTCTTTAGCAAGCCTCGCATCCGCTGAATCGCACCAGAACGATCGCCACTGGCAACTGGCTGATCTTGTAAGGACTCAATGATGGCGCCCACTAACGCAAGGCGATCGCTCGGTGGCAGTTTGAAGACCAGCTCCTTGACTTCTTGTAGTAACATAGACGGCTCCTAAGATTGAAGGTGTCTACCATCTAGTATGAATGATCGGACGCATATTCTACACACATATTTAAACAGAAACAGATTTCCTCAGCCGTCACACTGAAAAAAGCTATCTTTATTAGATTTGGGAAAAGTCCACTTTAGGGGTGAAAGAGAGTCGATCGAACACTGGGGCGATCGCACTGATATAATCCAAATATATAATTCTGATGGAACCGGAAACGATATTATTTATATAACAGGATTTAAGGTATGTCTCGCCTGTCTTCCGGCCTACTGTTTGTTTTCTTATTGCTATTTCCCTCGAAAACCTTCGCCCAAATCATTCCCGATAATACCCTGGGTCCGGAAAGTTCGCGGACCGAGACCGATACTATCAACAACTTACCCTCAGATAGAATCACTGGCGGCGCAACTCGCGGTGTTAACCTATTTCACAGTTGGCGCGAATTTAACATCCGTGAAGGGCGGGGAGCTTATTTTGAAAATCCCAGCGGAATTGCCAACATCTTCACCCGCGTTACGGGCGGCAACCCCTCAAATATTTTAGGAACTCTGGGAGTTTTAGGCAACGGTAATTTATTTTTAATTAATCCGAAAGGAATTATATTCGGCCCGAATGCGCGGTTAGATTTGCGCGGTTCGTTTATCGGTTCAACGGCTGACAGTATTGTGTTTAATAACGGCTTTGAATTCACCAGCACCAACCCGCAAACATCCCCGCTGTTAACCGTTAATATTCCCGTTGGTTTAAGATTTAGAGACAATCCCGGTGCAATTGCCAATCAATCGACGGCTGTAGGAAAGGTAAACCTGCCAGCCTCTGCTGTGCAAATTCCGATTAGCGATCGAGTTGGTTTAGCAGTAGAACCCGGTCAAACTTTAGCACTGATTGGCGGCGATATCCAACTTCAAGGCGGCAATTTAACCGCCAGCGGCGGACAAATTTTACTCGGTAGCGCAACGAGTCCCGGTTTAGTTAATTTTGCACTGACAGCGGGGGAAAATGGAAATTTAACTTTAAATTATGACAATATTCAAAACTTCGGCAATATTCAAATATCCGATGGAACACTTATCAACACCAGCGGAATTGGTGGCGGCCGCATAGAGTTAACAGGTGGAAATGTCGCCCTCAGCAATGCGCGAATTTATGCGCTGACACTGGGAAATATTGATGGTAGAGGTATCGATATCAGCGCTCAAAAGTTGCGGGTGGAAAATGGCACGCAATTTTCTACTTTGACTCTAGGAGATGGTGCAGGAGGCAATATCAACTTCCGCGCTGCTGATTCAGTAGAAATGATCGGGCTGGGAGTTGAGGGCTATCAACAGGTTGCAATTAAATATTTGGTATCGGGAACTACAGACCCTTTTGACCCGCTAATGATGCTGTTTAATGCTAGTGCTGGTGCTGGTTGGGGGGGGAATATTACGATCGACACCGGCCGCCTGCTCTTCAACAATGGGGTAGTAGGTAGCGGTATCACTTTTGGCGGTGGTAATGGGGGAAATTTAATCATTCGCGCCAATACTTTTGAGATGGTGGGTTCTGGAATTAACAACGGGACAGCTAAAGAAAGTAGCGGTGCGGGAGGAAGTATTAGTGTTGATGTGGGGAAATTAATTATGCGCGACGGTTCTATTCTGGGTAGCACAAGCTACAGCAGCGGCCCGTCGGGGAATATCAACATTAAAGCTGCTGAATCAGTAGAATTGTCTAACACCGGTCCGACAACAGTTGTGTCAACCGGAATTAGCACCCTGAGTATCGGCTCTAACGGCAGGGCGGGGAATATTAACGTCGATACCAAGCGGTTGACTCTCTCTGGAGGTTCTGCGTTTACAGTAGGAACGGGTGTGTTAATTGGCAGGTTTTTGTTTTCTCAGGATGGGGGGCCTGCTGGAAATTTAACAGTTAGGGCGACTGAATCAGTAGAAATTTCAGGTATTTCTCAACTTTTGACCAGCGGAATTCAGAGTGCTAGTGCGCTGAGTTCTGGAACTTTGAGCTCTAGTCCGGGCGGGGAGATTCGCATTGATACGCCAAGCCTAACCGTGCGGGATGGGGCGGTAGTTTCTACGAGCTCTTTGGGGGTGGGAGATGGGGGGAATATTACTGTTAATGCCGATCGCATTGAGGTCAGCGGCAGCGGAAATAATGGTCTGTTTATCAGTACAATTGATGCTTCGGTGGGCAAGATATTTGGTACTAATCCCAATGCTACGGCAAATGCGGGTTCGTTGAATCTGAATGCCGATCGACTAATTGTCAGAGATGGAGCTACAGTGACAGTGCAGGCTACGGGAACCGGACGCGCTGGTAATATTAATGTTGTCGCAAATTCGATCGCTCTTGATAACAAAGCGATGATTGACGGCACGACTGTATCCGGTACTGGAGCAAATATTAACCTGCAAGCACGAGATATCCAATTGCGCCGCAACAGCCGAATTACCACGGATGCAGGCACTTCTGACGGCGGCAATATCAACATCAACAGCAACATTCTTCTCGCCCTCCCGCAAGAAAACAGCGACATTACAGCCAACGCCCGCACAGCAGGCGGCGGCCGCGTCAATATCAATGTCCCCAATGTTTTTGGCTTTACAGCAGCGAGTCGCGAACAAGTCAGAAACAGGTTGGGGATCAGTGACGCCGAATTTGCAGCGTTGCAAGTAAGTCCTACTTCTCTCATTCCTAGCAGCGACATCGCCGCGATTTCCCAAAGTGGCGGCGCGGCTTTGCAAGGGGCGGTAACATTTAGTTCTGTTGGGGTGAATCCCGTTCAAGGTTTAGTGGAACTGCCGCAAAATGTGGTCAATCCGGCTGCGTTAATTGCTGCAAATCCCTGCATCCAAGGGGCCGAGAACGAGTTTACTGTGACGGGGCGGGGGGGATTGCCACCAAGCCCTCACGAGGTTCTCAGCAGCGCAGAAGAACCGTTGCCGTGGGTGGAACCAGCGGTAGGTGAAAGTCAGCACATAGAAGGTCAAAGAGCATCCATAGAAGTTCGACCAACAGAAATTATGCCCGCTCAAGGTTGGGTAATGGACGATCGAGGACAAGTAACGCTGGTAGCCTATAATTCTGGTGGTGGTGCATCTTTTCGCAGTCCGAATTCGACGAGTGTTTGCGTACCTCGATAGGTACTCTTCAGGTTTTAGCTAATCCCTCGCTATTTTTATAATATTAAATTAACCCGATTTAAAAGATGCAGTGCCAATCTTCTGCCCTATTTTTTGCATTCTTACTGCTGTTTCCTGTCCCGGCGATCGCCCAAATCATCCCCGATAATAGCTTGGGTGCAGAAAGTTCGCGCACAGTTCCCGACACTATTAATAACTTACCCTCGGACAGAATAGAAGGCGGTGCAACTCGCGGCGTTAACCTCTTTCACAGTTTACGCGAATTTAACATCCGTGAAGGGCGGGGAGCATATTTTGCCAATCCCAGCGGAATCACCAACATATTCACCCGCGTTACGGGTGGCAATCCTTCTAATATTTTAGGTGTCTTGGGAGTCCAAGGAAATGCCAACTTATTTTTACTTAACCCCAAAGGAATTGTCTTTGGCCCCAGTGCGAGCTTAGATTTGCGTGGTTCATTTTTAGCAAGTTCAGCAGATAGCGTAGTTTTCGATAATGGCTATCAATTCAGCAGCAGCAATCCCCAATCAATACCGCTGTTAAATGTCAATATACCTATCGGTTTAAATTTTCGAGAAAATCCCGGAAAAATCATTAACAATTCAGCAGCACCAGCCTTGGCTTTACCACAATTACCTCCGGGAATCCCGCCGATTTTCAATCACATGGGCGCTTCAGTTGCTCCCGGACAAACTCTCGCTCTAGTGGGAGGAGATATTGAATTAAATCAGGGAACACTCACTGCATCTACCGGAGAAATCTTGCTCGGTAGCGTCGCTAGTCCGGGGATGGTGGGATGGGGGGCAACGCCATTTGGATTAAGTTTAAACTATGACAAGATTTCCAACTTTGGTAATATTGAAATAACCAACGGCTCACTGATCAACACCAGTGGAATTGGTGGGGGCAAAGTGGATATTCGAGGTGGAAATGTCAACCTCAAAAATGGGCGAATTTATGCGCTGAGTTTGGGAAATATCGATGGCAGGGGTATCGATATTAACGCCCAAAATTTTCGAGTCCAAGGTGGGGCGCAAATATCCACTCTGACAGCAGGAAGTGGTGCAGCAGGCGCTGTCAACATCCGCGCTACCGACTCAGTAGAAATGAACGGAATTGGATTAGATAACTATAGAGTGTTTGGTGGTAAATATACGGTATCTGGCTCTTTCGACCCTTTTGACCCACAACTTCTGCTGATAACTGGCACTAATAGCATGGGAGCCGCCGGAAACATCACGATCGACACGGGACGATTGCTGATGGACAATGGAAGCGCATTGACTACCACCACGTTAGGCGCTGGCAACGCCGGAAATATAACCATCCGTGCCGGGGTTTTAGATATGCTCGCTTCTGCAATCCACAGCGGCCCACTTTTGGGGAGTACCGGTAGGGGAGGAAATATCACCTTTGAGGGAAAACGTTTAACCGTAAGCGATGGTGCTAGTGTGATCAGCCTCACCCGCGGTGAAGGAGGAGCGGGGAATATCAACATTAAAGCTTCGGAATCAGTAGAGGTGCTGCGGACTCCCACTGGAAGTCCCGTAGCAAGTTTAATTGGCTCAACTGCGAGCGGTGTAAATGGGGAAGCTGGGGACATTAATATCGACACGAAGCGGTTGAGGATTTCTGACGGAGGCGGAATTAGTTTATCTAGCGGAGCAGTTGTGGGCAACCAACCGTTGAATACAACTGGGGGGCCCGGAGGTAATTTAACAGTTAGGGCCACTGAGTCAGTAACAGTCGAGGGTATTTCTGGAGTTTTGGCGAACGGCAGTCGGAATCCCAGTTTCATCTGTGCTGATGCCAATACTGCTAATCGGGGAGGGAGTATCAACATTTCTACACCTGTACTGACTCTCCGGGGTGGGGGAGTTATTAGCACTGCATCTTTAGGCAGCGGAGAAGCGGGAAGCATCACAATAAATGCGGGTCGTGTAGAAGTTATTGGGAATGGGGGTCAAGGTGAATTTAACAGTCAAATTCAGACTTCCGTTGGGATTGCCTCTGAGCTTATAGATCCTAATGCTACGGCTAACGGAGGTTCGTTGAATCTCAATGTCGGGGAATTGATTCTTCGCAATGAAGGAACACTCAATCTGCAAGCTTTGGGATCGGGACGGGCTGGTAACATTAACGTGAAAGCAGATTCAATTTCCCTTGACAACCAAAGCAGCATTGACGGTAGAACGGCATCCGGTCCCGGAGCAAATATTAACCTCGAAGCACGAGATATCCAGTTGCGCCGAGGCAGCAGAATTACAACGGATGCAAGTATTTCTGAGGGTGGTAATATCAACATTAAAAGCGATATTCTGGTCGCCCTCCCCAATGAAAATAGCGATATTACGGCTAATGCGCGATCGGCTGCCGGTGGTCGGGTTAATATTAATGTCCCCAATGTTTTTGGGTTTACCTCCGTCACTCGTGAACAGGTGCGAGCGACTTTGGGATTAACAGATGCTGAATTTGCAGCGTTGCAAGTAAGTCCGACTTCTCTAATTCCTACCAGCGATATTGCGGCTATTTCCCAAAGTAGCGGCCCGGCTTTGCAAGGTAGTGTAACATTTAGTGCTTCTGGGGTGAATCCTGCTCAAGGTTTAGTGGAACTGCCGCAAAATGTGGTCGATTCGGCTGCGTTAATTGCTGCAAATCCCTGCAGGCAAGGGGCCGATAGCGCATTTACCGCTACTGGGAAAGGAGGAGTGCCGCCGAGTCCTAATGATGTTCTCAGCAGCAATTCTAGCCAGTTTAATTGGGTGGAACCAGCGGTAGGTGGAAGTCAGCACATAGAAGGTCAAAGAACTCCCATAGAAATTCCACCAACAGAAATTATTCCCGCTCAAGGTTGGGTAATGGACGATCGAGGACAAGTAACGCTGGTAGCCTATAATTCTGGTGGTGGTGCATCTCTTCGCAGTCCGAAATCGACGGGTGTTTGCGTACCTCAATAGGTAATCTTCAGGTTGTAGCTAATTCCTCGCTATTTTCCTAAAATTAAATTAACCAGACTTAAAAGATGCGCCACCAATATTCCGCCCTATTTTTTGCCTTCTTACTGCTGTGTCCTTTCCCGGCGATCGCTCAAATTATCCCCGATAATAGCTTGGGCGCGGAAAGTTCACGCACCGTTCCCGATACTATCAACAACTTACCCTCAGATAGAATAGAAGGCGGTGCAACTCGCGGAGCCAATTTATTTCACAGTTTACAACAATTTAACGTGGGTGAAGGTAGAGGAGCATATTTTGCCAATCCCAGCGGAATCACCAACATATTCACCCGCGTTACGGGTGGCAATCCTTCTAATATTTTAGGTGTCTTGGGAGTCCAAGGAAATGCCAACTTATTTTTACTTAACCCCAAAGGAATTGTCTTTGGCCCCAATGCGAGGCTAGATTTGCGCGGTTCATTTTTAGCAAGTTCAGCAGATAGCGTAGTTTTCGATAATGGCTATCAATTCAGCAGCCGCAATCCCGAATCAGTACCGCTGTTAAATGTCAATATACCTATCGGTTTAAATTTTCGAGAAAATCCCGGAAAAATAATTAACAATTCAGCAGCGCCCGCCTTGAATTTACCACAATTACCCGCTGGAATCCCGCCGATTTTCAATAAAATGGGCGCTTCAGTTGAGCCGGGAAAAACTATCGCCCTAGTGGGCGGAGATATTGAATTAAATCAGGGAACACTCACTGCATCTACCGGACAAATTTTGCTGGGTAGCGTCGCTAGTCCGGGGATGGTTGGATTTGGGGCAACGCCATTTGGATTAAGTTTAAACTATGACAAGATTTCCAACTTTGGTACTATTGAAATGACCAACGGCTCACTGATCAACACCAGTGGAATCGGTGGTGGCAAAGTTGATATTCGAGGTGGAAATGTCAACCTCAATAATGGGCGAATTTATGCACTGACTTTGGGGAATATCGATGGCAGGGGTATCGATATTAACGCTCAACAGTTTCGGGCCCAAGGTGGGGCGCAAATTTCCACGCTGACAGCAGGAAGTGGCGCGGGAGGCGCTGTCAATATCCGCGCTACCGATTCAGTAGAACTGATCGGGATTGGATTTGAGAGCTTTCAAAACTTTGTCAAAAATTATACAATCTCTGGAGGAATCAACCCTTTTGACCCACAGATTCTGCTGGAAACTAGCACTGCTGGCATGGGAGATGCGGGAAACATCTTAATCGATACCGGACAACTGCTGATCAACAATGGAACCGTATCGGGTAGCGCTACATTAGGTGCTGGCAACGCCGGAAATATGACCCTGCGTGCCAGGGTTTTCGATCTGGTCGGTTCAGGGATCAACACCGGCACACTCGCGGGGAGCAGGGGTACGGGAGGAAATATCAGCTTTGAGGGAGAACGTTTTATCGTGCGCGATGGCAGTGCACTCATCAGCACCACTCGCAGTGAAGCACCCTCCGGGAATATCAACATTAAAGCGAATGAATCAGTAGAAGTGCTGCGAACTCCTCCTCGAAGTCCCGTCGCAACCTTGATTGGTGCAACCGCAATCAGCATTAATGGGAAAGCCGGAGACATTAATATCGACACGAAGCGGTTGAGGATTTCAGACGGAGGCGGAATTAGTTTATCTAGCGGCTCAGTTGTGGGCAACCAACCGTTGAATACAACTGGGGGGCCAGGAGGTAATTTAACAATTAAAGCTACTGAGTCAGTCAGACTAGAGGGTATTTCTGGAGTTTTGGCCAATGGCAGCCGGAATCCTAGTTTCATCTCCGCTGATACCAACTCTGCTGCTCGGGGAGGGAGTATGAACATTTCTACACCTTTAGTAATTCTCCGGGATGGAGGACTTATTTCTACTGCATCTTTAGGCAAAGGAGAAGCGGGCAGCATCACAATAAATGGGGGGCGTGTAGAAATTATTGGTAATGGCGGTCAAGGTGAATTTAACAGTCAAATTCAAACTTCCGTTGGGATTGCCTCTCGCGTTAGAAATCCCAATGCTACGGCTAACGGAGGTTCGTTGAATCTGAATGTCGGGGAATTGATTCTTCGCAATGGGGGAACTCTCAATCTGCAAGCATTGGGTTCAGCACGGGCTGGTAACATTAACGTGAAAGCCGACTCAATTTCCCTTGACAATCAAAGCAGCATTGACGGGAGAACTGAATCTGGCGCTGGAGCAAATATTAACTTCGAAGCACGGGATATCCAGTTGCGCCGAGGCAGCAGAATTACCACTGATGCAAGTATTTCTGAGGGCGGCAACATCAACATTAAAAGCGATATTCTGGTGACTCTCCCCAAGGAAAATAGCGATATTACTGCTAATGCGCGATCGGCTGCCGGTGGTCGGGTTAATATTAATGTCCCCAATGTTTTCGGGTTTACATCAGTCACTCGCGAACAGGTTCGAGCGACTTTGGGATTAACAGATGCTCAATTTGCAGCGTTGCAAGTAAGTCCTACTTCTCTGCTTAATAGCAGCGATATTGCGGCGATTTCCCAAAGTAGCGGCCCGGATTTGCAAGGTACTGTAACATTTAGTGCTTCTGGGGTGAATCCTGCTCAAGGTTTAGTGGAACTGCCGCAAAATGTTGTCGATCCGGCTGCTTTAATTGCGGCAAATCCCTGCACGCAAGGGGCCGGGAGCGCATTTACCGCGACTGGGAAAGGAGGAGTGCCATCGAGTCCTAATGATGTTCTCAGCAGCAATTCTAGCCAGTTTAATTGGGTGGAACCAGCCTTAGCTGGAAGTCAGCAAGTAGAAGGCCTCATAGCATCCAGAGACGTTCGACCAACAGAAATTATTCCCGCTCAAGGTTGGGTAATCGACGATCGAGGGAAAGTAACGCTGGTAGCGTATAATTCAAGTAATGGTGCATCTCTTCGCAGTCCGAAACCGACGGGTGTTTGCGTACCTCAATAGGTAATCTTCAGGTTTTAGCTAACCCGTCGCTATTTTCCTCATCCTAAATTAACAGGAATCAAAAGATGCCCCGCCAATCTTCCGCCCTATTTTTTGCATTCTTACTGCTGTTTCCTTTCCCTGCGATCGCCCAAATCATCCCCGATAATAGCTTGGGTGCAGAAAGTTCACGCACAGTTCCCGACAGGATTAATAATTTACCATCGGACAGAATAGAAGGCGGTGCAACTCGCGGAGTAAATTTATTTCACAGTTTACAACAATTTAACGTGGGTGAAGGCAGAGGAGCCTATTTTGCCAATCCTAATGGGATTGCGAATATTTTTACCCGCGTTACGGGTGGCAACCCTTCTAATATTTTAGGTGTGTTGGGAGTTCAAGGAAATGCCAACTTATTTTTACTCAATCCCAAAGGAATCGTCTTCGGCCCCAATGCGAGGCTAGATTTGCGCGGTTCATTTTTAGCAAGTTCAGCAGATAGCGTAGTTTTCGATAATGGCTATCAATTCAGCAGCAGCAATCCCCAATCACTACCGCTGTTAAATGTCAATATACCTATCGGTTTAAACTTTCGAGAAAATTCCGGAAAAATCATTAACTCTTCAGCAGCACCAGCCTTGAGTTTACCAGAGTTACCTCCAGGGCTCCCGCCGATTTTTAATAACCTTGGCTTAGCAGTGCAGCCCGGACAAACTCTCGCCCTAGTGGGAGGAGATATTGGATTAAATCAGGGAACACTCACTGCATCAACCGGACAAATTTTGCTCGGTAGCGTCGCTAGTCCGGGGATGGTTGGATTGGGGGCAACGCCATTTGGATTAAGTTTAAACTATGACAATATTTCCAACTTTGGTAATATTCAAATAACCAACGGCTCAGCGATCAATACCAGTGGACTCGGTGGTGGTAAAGTCGATATTAGAGGGGGAAATGTCAACCTCAACGGTGGGCGAATTTATGCGCTGACTTTCGGAGATATTGACGGTAGAGGCATCGATATTAATGCCCAAAACTTTCGGGTCGAAGGTGGGGCGCAAATGTTTACGCTGACAGTAGGAAATGGTGCGGGAGGTGCTGTCAACATCCGCGCTACCGATTCAGTAGAACTGATCGGGATTGGAGACGAACTCTATAAAGTGTTTGCTGGTAACTATACGGCAACTGGATCGATCAACCCTTTTGACCCACAAATTCTGCTGCTCTCTGCCACTTCTGGCGCTGGAGCAGTAGGAGACATCACGATTGATACCGGACGGTTATTGATCGACAATGGAACTGTGCTTGGTACCCCCACATTAGGTAGTGGAAATGGGGGAGAAATTATCATGCGTGCCAGGACTGTGGATATAGCCAGTTCAGCAATCAATAGCGGCACAATTACGGGGAGTACAGGCACAGGAGGAAGCATTAGCATTGAGGCAGAACGGTTAAAAGTGCGTGATGGATCGGGTCTGATCAGCATCACTCGCACTGAAGCAGCATCTGGGAATATCAACATTAAAGCGAATGAATCAGTAGAAGTGCTGCGGGCTCCCGAGGGAAATCCTGTCCCAACCTTGATCGGCACAACCGCAGTCGGCACTAATGGGAAAGCAGGGGATATTAATATCGACACTAAGCGGTTGATTATCTCTGAAGGAGGCGGAATTAGTTTATCTAGCGGCTCGGTTGTGGGCAACCAACCCTTGAATACAACTGCGGGGCAAGGAGGTAATCTAACAATTAAAGCTACTGAGTCAGTAACGGTAGAGGGTAGTTCTGAAGTTTTGGCGAATGGGAGTCGGACTGCTAGTTTCATCTCCGCTGATGCCTACTCTGCTAGTCCCGGAGGGAGTATGAACATTTCTACACCCGTACTGACTCTACGGGATGGGGGAATTATTTCTACGGCATCTTTAGGCGCAGGAGATGCGGGCAGCATTACGATTAATGCGGGTCGTGTAGAAGTTATAGGTAATGGGGGTTCAGGTGAATTTAACAGTCAAATTCAGATTTCCGTTGGGATTGCATCTGGTGTAATCAATCCCAATGCTACGGCGAATGCAGGTTCGTTGAATCTGAATGTCAGGCAATTGATTCTTCGTAATGGGGGAACACTCAATCTGCAAGCATTGGGTTCCGCAGGGGCTGGTAACATTAACGTGAAAGCAGATTCAATTTCCCTTGACAACCAAAGCACCATTGACGGTAGAACTGAATCCGGTGCCGGAGCCAATATTAACCTTGAAGCACGGGATGTCCAGTTGCGCCGAGGCAGCAGAATTACAACTGATGCAGGTAGTTCTGGTGGCGGTAACATCAACATTAAAAGCGATATTCTGGTGACTCTCCCCAACGAAAATAGTGATATTACGGCTAATGCGCGATCGGCTGCCGGTGGTCGGGTTAATATTAATGTCCCTAATGTTTTTGGGTTTACCTCCGTCACTCGTGAACAGGTGCGAGCGACTTTGGGATTAACAGATGCTCAATTTGCAGCGTTGCAAGTAAGTCCGACTTCTCTAATTCCTACTAGCGATATTGCGGCGATTTCCCAAAGTAGCGGCCCGGATTTGCAAGGTAGTGTAACATTTAGTGCTTCTGGGGTGAATCCTGCTCAAGGTTTAGTGGAACTGCCGCAAAATGTGGTCGATTCGGCTGCGTTAATTGCTGCAAATCCCTGCAGGCAAGGGGCCGATAGCGCATTTACCGCTACTGGGAAAGGAGGAGTGCCGCCGAGTCCTAATGATGTTCTCAGCAGCAATTCTAGCCAGTTTAATTGGGTGGAACCAGCGGTAGGTGGAAGTCAGCACATAGAAGGTCAAAGACCATCCCTAGAAATTCGACCAACAGAAATTATGCCCGCTCAAGGTTGGGTAATAGATGAGCAAGGAAAAGTAACGCTGGTAGCGTATAATTCAAGTAATGGTGCATCTCTTCGCAGTCCGAAATCGACCGGTGTTTGCGTACCTCAATAGGTAATCTTCAGGTTTTAGCTACCCGCTCGCTATTTTCCTAATACTAAATTAACCAGACTTAAAAGATGCCCCGCCAATCTTCCGCCCTATTTTTTGCATTCTTACTGCTGTTTCCTTTCCCTGCGATCGCCCAAATCATCCCCGATAATAGCTTGGGTGCAGAAAGTTCGCGCACAGTTCCCGACAGGATTAATAATTTACCATCGGACAGAATAGAAGGCGGTGCAACTCGCGGAGTAAATTTATTTCACAGTTTACAACAATTTAACGTGGGTGAAGGCAGAGGAGCCTATTTTGCCAATCCTAACGGAATTGCGAATATTTTTACCCGCGTTACGGGTGGCAATCCTTCTAATATTTTAGGCGTTTTGGGAGTTCAAGGAAATGCCAACTTATTTTTACTCAATCCCAAAGGAATTGTCTTTGGTCCCAACGCTCGGTTAGATTTGCGTGGTTCATTTGTCGGTTCAACTGGTAGCGGAATTCTCTTTGATAATGGGTTTGAATTTAGTGCAGCTAATTCTAATGCAGTGCCATTGTTAGCGATTAATATTCCTGTGGGTTTAAGATTTAGAGAAAATCCCGGCACAATTGTCAACTCTTCCCAAACAAAGGCTCCTACATCCGCCTTACCACCACTACCCATAGAAATTCCTGCTTTTGAAAAACTCGGTTTAGCCGTAGACCCCGGTCAAACTTTAGCATTAATTGGCGGTGACATTCAACTGCAAGGAGGAAATCTAACTGCTTATACCGGACAAATTCTTCTAGGTAGCGTCAACAGTCCAGGTTTAGTGCAATTTGAACCAACAGCTTTAGGTCTGGATTTAAACTATCGCAATATTCAGAACTTCGGCAATATTGAAATGAACGGTGCATTTATAAATACCAGCGGATTAGGAGGTGGGAAAGTCGATATTCGAGGTGGAAATATTAATCTTAATGGTTCAGGAATTTATGGACTGACACTCGGAAATATAAATGGTAGAGGCATTAATATCAATTCCCAAAACTTACGACTAGAGGGGGGATCGCAAATTTTCGCCTCCACACTGGGAGAGGGGAGGGGAAGCGATATCAACATCCGCGCTACTGACTCAGTAGAAATGATCGGGTTGGGAATTGAGGGCTATCAGCAGCTTACAGAAAATTTTCAGACCTCTGGAACAGGCAACCCCTTTATTTCGCAAATTGTTCTGTTTACTAGCGCTATTGGCAGTGGAGCAGCCGGAGATATTAACATTGAAGCCGGACGGCTGTTGATGAGCAATGGGGTAGTGGGCGGTGCCCCCACCTTTGGTGCTGGGGATGGCGGAAATCTGACTATCCGCGCCAACACGGTCGAACTCGTCAGTTCAGCGCTCTATAACGGAACAACGAACGAAAGCACTGGTCAAGGCGGAAACATCACTGTTGAAGCCCAACGGTTAATTCTGCGCGAGGGCGGTGCGTTTGCCAGCTTCAGCCTTAGTGATGGAGCATCGGGGAATATCGCGATTAAAGCGAGTGAATCTGTGGAATTATCGGGTAGTCTTCCTGTAGGTCTAGGGCAAACTCGGCTCGGCACGAATACTTTTGATGGGAATGGAAAAGGTGGGGATATTAGCATCGACACTAAGCGGCTGAGTGTTTCTAATGGAGCCACAATTAGTTTAACGACGGGTGCAATTTTTGGCGAAGTCGTGTTTTCTACAAGTGGGGGGACGGGAGGAAATTTAACTGTGAGAGCCTCCGAGTCTATAGAAGTGAGCGGCGAGTCAAGATTTTTGGAGAATGCGGGCTATGTAGCAAGTTCTTTTGTTACTCAAACTGCAAGTTCTGGTAGAGGTGGAGATATCCGCATCTCAACACCTAAACTAACTGTGCAGAATGGCGGGGTTATTTCTGCGGCTTCTTTGGGTATAGCAGATGCAGGAGATATTACAATTAATGCCGATCGCTTACAAGTGCAAGGTATTGGGAGCAACAGTGGGTTGAGGAGTGGAATTGAGGCCTCGGTTGGTAGGGCGTTTAATGCTGTAAATCCCACTGCTAGCGGCAATGCAGGCTCGTTGAATTTGAATGCTAATCAATTGATTCTTCGGGATAGTGCAGTTGTTAATGTTCAATCTTCAGGAACAGGTAGAGCGGGCAATATTAACGTTGTAGCTAACTCAATTTCCCTGGATAATAAAAGCATAATTGATGGCACGACTGTCTCTGGTACAGGGGCAAATATTAACCTGCAAGCGCAAGATATTCAGTTACGGCGCGGCAGTAGAATCACCACGGATGCAGGTATTTCTGAGGGCGGTAATATCAGAATTAATAGCGATATTTTGGTAGCTTTACCGCGAGAGAATAGTGATATTACAGCTAATGCTCGCACAGCTAGGGGCGGACAAGTTACGGTCAATGTACCAAATATCTTTGGCTTTACAAGCCTTAACCGCGACCAAGCCAGGAGTAGTTTAGGACTGACTGATGATCAATTTGCAGCGTTGCAAGTAAGTCCGACTTCTCTAATTCCTACCAGCGATATTGCGGCGATTTCCCAAAGTAGCGGCCCGGCGTTGCAAGGTACTGTAACATTTAGTTCTTCTGGGGTGAATCCTGCTCAAGGTTTAGTGGAACTGCCACAAAATGTGGTCGATTCGGCTGCTTTAATTGCGGCAAATCCCTGCACGCAAGAGGCCGAGAGCGCATTTACCGTCACTGGTAAAGGAGGAGTGCCACCTAGTCCTAATGATGCTCTCAGCACCGCTCCAGCGCCGTTTCCTTGGGTAGAAGAGGCAGGAAGAAATGCAACGAGCAATGTAGAGGATTTAACCGATGTAACCGATCGAGGGAAGAAGAAGGAAGAAGGGGAAATCCCCGATCGGGAAGTTGTTCCGGCGCAAGGTTGGGTGGTGAATGCGAAAGGAGAAGTTACGCTTGTTGGATATAATCCGGGTAATGCTGCTGACTCTCGCAATCCTCGACCGGGTTCTATTTGTGTGCCGCGTTGAAATTAGGTTCTTTTAACCGCAGATGTAGGCGGATTAACGCGGATTAACGCAGATCAAGAATAAGATGTATTGGGGTTAATTAGTATGTGTGTCTGCCGCTGTAATTTTATTTTCTAAATATGAAGTTTACCCGATCGCTCCGGCAAGTAATTCTGTTATTTGTGATTTCCTGTCTGCTAGCAGTTGCGATTCCTCCCGGAGTTGCTCAGGTTAATCCACCACCAGCGGTGCAGCTTGTCCGACAAGCTCGAACTCTGTACCAAGAGGAACGTTTTTCGGAAGCTGTACCGCTATTGCAGCAAGCGGCGACCCAGTTTGAGGCAAAAGGCGAAAATCTCGATCGCGCCACAGCTTTGAGCAATTTAGCTGCAACCTATGGGCAGTTGGGGCTTTGGGAACAAGCAGAAAAAGCTGTAAATTCGAGTTTGTCGGCTGTGCGAACACAAGCCAACACTCGCGAACAGCAGCGGATTTTGGCTGAAACTCTCAATATTCAAGGACAGTTGCAACTTGAACGGGGGCAGCCTCAAGATGCGATCGAGATTTGGACGCAAGCTGCTAAAATTTTCGAGCAAATTGATAGAAAACCCCAACTTTTTCAGGTTCAAATTAATCAAAGTCGGGCTTGGGAAATTCTCGGACTTTACCCCAGAGCTTGCAAAATGCTGTTAGCTTCTTTTAAGCTGGATAACCAAACTTGCGAAGTTTCGGCAGCGGGTTTGGAAACTTTGAAAAATCAGCCTGTTTCTCTCGAACAAGTCCGGGCAATTCATGCTTTAGGGCGGGTATTGCGGGTTTTGGGACAACTGGAACGATCGCAGGATGTGCTTTCGGCGGGACTCGAAGCAGCCCAAAAATTAGGTTCCCGGCCAGAGGAGGCTGCAATTTATCTCAATCTGGGCAATACGGTACGGGCTAAAAGCAATAAACCGGGTTTGACACCCGAACAGCGGGGTGATTGGGAACGCTTTGCCCTAGAGTATTATGCTCGATCTGTCCAGGCGATCCCGAATCAATCACTCCTACAAATTCAGGCAAAGTTAAACCAATTGAGTTTGTTGCTCGATCGCCAAGATTGGTCTGAAGCAGAAGATTTGTGGCGTTCTCTCGAACCTCAAACCGATCAATTTGGCTCGAACCGCGCCGGACTTTACGCTCAAATTAATCTAGCTCAAAGCTTGATCAAATTAGCTCAGTCGCCTGCAGAAACTTTGAGTTTAAGCGATATTGACAAAATGCTCGATCGCTCTGTCGAACGAGCAAACAGTTTGGGCGATAAACGAATACAAGCTTATATTCTGGCAGCAAAAGGCAAACTATCGGAAATCCAACAGCAGTATCAGAAAGCGGAAAATCTCACAACTGAGGCTTTGACTTTAGCACCGGCGTTTCAATCTCCAGATATTGCTTACCAATTGTTTTGGCAACTGGGACGGATTCGGAAAGCTCAGGGAAATACAGAAGGGGCGATCGCTCAATATACTCAAGCTGTGAATGTACTATCTTCTTTGCGGGGCGATTTGGTGACAGTCAATCCCGAAGTGCAGTTTTCGTTTCGGGAAAGTGCCGAACCGGTTTATCGGGAATTAGTCGGGATGCTTTTGCAAGAGGAATCTCCCAGTCAAGCTAAATTGAAACTAGCGCGCCAAACGGTGGAATCTTTGCAACTGGCGGAATTGGACAACTTTTTTCGGGATGCTTGCGCTGATGCTAAACCAAAGTCGATCGAGGAAATTGATCCGACAGCGGCGGTGATTTATCCGATTATTTTGAGCGATCGTTTGGAGGTAATTTTGTCAATTCCCGGCAAACCCCTGCGCCGCTACGCTACGAAGAAGTCTCAAGCTGACCTGGAAACTGCCTTCAGACAAGCCAAAAATACCATCAGGCCTGCTTCTTTCCCCCGCGACAGGAGGCTACCCGTTGAACAGGTTTATGACTGGTTAATCCGCCCCGCAGAGGCGGATTTGACCGCCAGCGGGATTAAAACCCTGGTATTTGTGCTCGACGGTTACTTGCGGAATCTGCCGATGGCTGTGCTGCACGACGGTGAAAAGTTTTTGGTAGAAAAATACAATATTGCTTTGGCGCCGGGATTGCAATTGCTGGCACCAAAACCGCTGAACAAAGTCAAGTTAAGAGTGCTTACCGCTGCCCTCTCGGAAGCGCGTCAAGGCTTCTCGGCTTTGCCGGGGGTGAAGGAGGAAGTTCAGCAAATTGCAGCCGAGATGCCGGCGAGTTCGCTGCTGAATGAAGATTTTGTCAGCGGGCGGTTGCACGATCGAATTAAATCTTTGTCTTACCCGATCGTCCATTTGGCAACTCACGGTCAGTTTAGCTCGAATGCGGCAGATACTTTTATTGTGACTTGGGATCAGAAAGTGAATGTTAAGGAGTTCGATCGACTGCTGCGAGCCCGCACTGGGGAGAGACAACAGCCGATCGAACTTTTGGTTTTGAGTGCTTGCGAAACTGCTTCTGGCGATAACCGGGCGGCTTTGGGTTTGGCGGGGGCGGCAATTCGATCGGGTGCGCGCAGCACCGCCGCCACCCTTTGGCAAGTCAACGACGAATCTACAGCTATCTTTATGACTGAGTTTTACAAGCAACTGGCTTCTTCTAAAACCAGCAAAGCTGAAGCCCTCCGCAACGCTCAATTAACTCTGTTGCAAAACCCAGAGTATCAGAATCCGTATTTCTGGGCACCTTTCGTGCTTGTGGGCAATTGGCAGTAATTTAAGATGGGGCATCGGGCATCGGGCATGGGGCATCTGACAATTTTAGATTTTAGATTTTAGATTGCTCAGGGCATTGGGCATCGGCGGGCGGTGGACAACCGTCAACCGTCAACTGTCAACTGTCAACAGACAACAGACAACAGACAACTAACTGAAATGCAGTTGGTTTTTTGTTAAAGTTTGTAAACTGTTAAGAGTGCTTTCTGCATCTAATATTTTTTCGAGGAGTCCCATGAAGCAACTTTTGATTGCTGAGCGCTTTTGCTTAATTGCCCACGTCTTGTCAATGGCTTTTGGATTGGCAGGGTTGCTGCTGATTTTACCCCGTCCCGAATTGGTGATGAGTTTGCCACCAGCAGGGCAAACGCTATTCCAGTGGGGGATGGCTGGGGGTGGAGTAGTTTATATCATCTTTGGTGCTGCAGCGGTTGCTCTCTATGCCTTGCGGACGTTGGGTTGGGGTGCAACTCTGGCTTTTTTACTGCCTTCTGTGTTTTTGTCCTTGAGTAGCGAGTTGCTGGGAACGAGTACGGGTTTTCCCTTCGGCCACTACCACTATTTGAGCGGTTTGGGCTACAAAATTGCAGGGCTGGTTCCGTTTACCATTCCCCTCTCGTGGTTTTATCTGGGACTGGTTTCCTATGTAATTGCTCGCGCTGGAGTAGCTGGTGGTAAAGGTGAACTCAACTGGGTGCGCCAAATAGGGGCGATCGCCCTTGGTGCTTTGCTGCTAACAGCTTGGGATTTTGTACTAGATCCGGCGATGAGTCAAACTTCTGTGCCTTTTTGGGAGTTTGAGGAACTTGGCGCTTTCTTTGGGATGCCTTACCGCAATTTGGCTGGCTGGATGGGTACGGGGGCGCTATTTATGTCTGTAGCAGCTTTCTTGTGGAGAAAAACATCGATTAAATTAGAGCGATCGGAATTGGGTTTGCCCTTAATTGTTTATTTGGTAAACTTTGCTTTCGGAGCAATTATCACTGTAGTTTCCTTGGATTCTCGGTTCTGGTTCCCGACATCGCTAGCGGTGCTTCTGGGTGTAGTTCCGGCGATCGCGTTAAGCTGGATCGCTAAACCTGCAGCAGGTGACGTAACCGAAACAATGCCGTCTTTGGATACATCTGTTATCACGGCTGAAATTCCACCTCAGCCCGTGGGCGTTTTGCGTAAGTAAGTTGCTAGCGAGCAACTGCGGCTGATTTAGCAAAAATTTACACTAAATTTTGAGCTAGTTTAAAAACCCGGTTTCTTGTAGAAACCGGGTTTTTCAGTGGCGATTTTTTCATGCCCAATTCCTGTAATATGTTTGAGGCAAAAATTTTATTAAATTTTTAAATTGATATCAGTTACCAAAAAAATCAACTGTAAATAAGCTCCCAACCTATATCCCGTCAGTCATTCCCAATTATTCAATTATTCAATAGTATGGTTTTGCCGATCACCCCTCACCTGTTCTCCCAACCGCTGACAACCATCATCCCTGTCGCACTCCTGCTGCTACAATTGCCCGCCGCAGCCCTTCTGATGTCGCGTTTGATTAAAGGCCCATCGCGTATCCCGCCCCTGGAACCCGATTCGCCGACGCTGGATTTGTTAGGTTCTTGTACGGCGGTAGTACCGACTTTGAACGAAGCCGATCGCATTTCGCCTTGTTTGGAAGGATTAACCAGCCAAAGTTACGAACTCCGAGAAGTAATTGTGGTTGACAGCTATTCGGTAGACGGAACCGGAGATTTAGTCAAAGCAGCCGCCCAAAAAGACCCCCGGTTTCGCTTGATTAACGACGATCCGCTGCCGGCGGGTTGGGTTGGGCGTCCGTGGGCGCTGAATGCGGGTTTTTTGGCAAGTTCCGAGAAGTGCGAGTGGATTTTGGGCATAGATGCGGATACTGTGCCGCATCCGGGCTTGATTGCGAGTTTACTCAAAACGGCGAAAGCTGGAAATTACGATTTGATTTCACTCTCGCCGCAGTTTATCCTCAAATATCCGGGGGAGTTGTGGCTGCAACCTGCTTTGTTAATGACTTTGGTTTATCGGTTCGGGCCGACGGGGACTGGCGGGGATGTGCCGGAACGGGTGATGGCGAACGGTCAGTGTTTCTTGTGTAAGCGCGAGGTTTTGGTGGCATTAGGGGGCTATGAGGTCGCGAGGGGTTCTTTTTGCGATGATGTGACTCTGGCTCGCTATGCGGCTGCTAAGGGCTTTAAGGTGGGCTTTTTGGATGGGGCAAAAGTGTTGAAGGTGCGGATGTATGAGGGGGCGATCGAGACTTGGAATGAATGGGGTCGATCGCTCGATTTGAAAGATGCTGCTTCAAGCGGTCAAATTTGGGGCGATTTGTGGCTGTTGCTTGCGGTTCAAGGTTTGCCGGTGCCGATTATATTGTGCTATTTGCTGTTTGGTTCGCTGCCGTCGGTTGGTGTATTTCCGCACTTTTGGCTGTTGGGATTGAATGTATTTTTGGTTGCAGTGCGATCGGCTTTGTGTTTTGCGATCGCCCCTTCTTACGATACAACTCAGGCATCGGGTAAATGGCTATTTTGGCTGTCACCTCTAGCCGATCCGTTGGCGTTTTTGCGAATTCTCATTTCTGCGTTGAATCAGCCTACTCAGTGGCGCGGCAGAAAGTATGAATAATCGTTAAATTTTTGCTAGACCTTTTAAAATTGGTAGAAGTGCGATCGCCCTTTTGGATCGAATGGGCGATCGTACTTTTCTTGATTTCCTAAATCAACCGGAAATTAGCCGATGTAATCGCATTGGCACTCACTCCAATCATTACACCTAACTCCTCTCCTGTCAAGACATTTTTGATGAGAGTTCCCTGAGTATTTTGAGTGATTGCTAACTGACCAAAACTCAAACCTCCGCTTAATCCAATCAAATCTTGACCGATTGTAAAATCAGCGATAATATCAAATCCTTGACCAGCTTTTAAGACAAAGATATCGTTACCGCTACCACCAATCAAACTATCATTTCCCAAGTCTCCGTAAAGAATATCATCACCTTGACAACCAGTGAGAGTATCGTTATCTTCGCCTCCGTACAGGGTATCATTTCCTTCACATCCTCCCAGAATATCTGCTGCTTCGTTACCGCTGATGAAATCATTACCTACACCGCCGCAGATAGTATCCGAACCTAACTGTCCAAACAGATTGTCATCACCTTGACTTCCAAGCAGGATGTCGTTACCTTTGCCTCCATATAAAAGGTCATTATCCTTGCCACCATCGATGAAATCATCATCTTTGTTGCCATAAATGATGTCAATACCTTCGCGGCCATGTAACAAGTCATTGCCTTTGCCTCCGAAGATTAAATCGTTGCCCAATTCGCCAAGTACGATGTCGTTTCCTCCATCTCCATAGAGGATGTCGTCACCTTTGCCTCCGATGATGAAGTCATTGCCTTGGTTGCCATTAAAGATGTCATTATCGGCACCACCATATAAGTTGTCATTCCCGGATTTGGCATCGAATATATTGCCGTTGTTAGTGCCGAGAAATTCATCGTTTTGGGCAGTGCCTATTTGAATTCCCGATACACCAACTATGGTGTTTTCAACTGCATTGGGTTGGTTTAAGTTGGGATAGGCAATGTCATCGCAGATGCAGTCGTCATTTGGTGCAGGCGTTGGTGTGGGTGCGGGTGCTGGTGTGGGTGCGGGTGCAGGGGCTGGTGTTTCCGCAGGTGCTGGCGCGGGTGCTGGCGCGGGTGCAGGGGCTGGTGTTTCCGCAGGTGCTGGCGCTGGTGTTTCCGCAGGCGCAGGGGCTGGTGCAGGGGCTGGTGCAGGGGTTGGTGTTTCCGCAGGGGCTGGCGCTGGTGCAGGTGCTGGTGCTGGTGTTTCCGCAGGGGCTGGCGCTGGTGCAGGTGCTGGTGCAGGGGCTGGTGTTTCCGCAGGGGCGGGCGCTGGTGCAGGGGCTGGTGCAGGGGCTGGTGCAGGGGCTGGTGCTGGTGCTGGTGCTGGTGCTGGTGCTGGTGCTGGTGCTGGTGTTTCCGCTGGTGCGGGCGCTGGTGCAGGGGCAGGTGCAGGGGCAGGTGCTGGTGTTTCCGCTGGTGCGGGTGTTTCCGCTGGTGCTGGTGTTACCGATGGTGCGGCAATATTCACGCCAAAAGTACCTAAAGTGCTAGCAGCAGCCAAATTGCCAACAGCATCCTTCACCTGCGATGCTTGCAAATTAACTGTGTAAGTACCATTATCAGCATTATCCCAAGTTCCCCCAGGTGGTGTCAACGAATATGTCGCTGTCCGAGGCGTACCATTACTATTAGTATCGACGCTGACAAAGGTAGCAGGAATAGCACCCCCTGACCCATTTACAACAACATCAGAATTATCTAAACTGCTAACATCAACTCCATTGCTATCACTGAAAGTAACTGTCAATGTCTGACTTGTACCGCCCGCTGTAGTAATGTTAGAAATTGCAGCTAAGTTAGCAGTAGGTGGGGTGACATCAACAATAGGTGTGGTGACATTAGCAGTGCGAGTCAGTTGAGTGGCTGCGGTATTATTATTACCCGCAGTATCAGTGGCTGTAGCAGCAAGTACATCAACTGTGACATTACCACTAGCAGCGGGAGTGACATCAAAGCTGTAGGTTTTGGCATCAACTTTAACAAAGTTATTGACAGTCGCATTGGCTACGGTGATATCAGTATTATCAAAGCCGGTGACATCTTCATTAAAGGTGGCTGTGACGCTAA
>NZ_JAUBTF010000056.1:11066-11953 GCF_036702355.1 Microcoleus sp. D3_18_C4 | reverse complement strand
GTGGCTGCGGTGTTGTTATTACCCGCAGTATCAGTGGCTGTAGCAGCAAGTACATCAACTGTGACATTACCACTAGCGGTGGGAGTGACATCAAAGCTGTAGGTTTTGGCATCAACTTTAACAAAGTTACCGACAGTCGCATTGGCTACGGTGATATCAGTATTATCAAAGCCGGTGACATCTTCATTAAAGGTGGCTGTGACGCTAAATAAACCAGTTACTGTTGGTGTTGAAGTTGATGTTAAGGCAACTGTTGGTGGGGTGATGTCAGGTGTGGTGACATTAGCAGTGCGAGTCAGTTGAGTGGCTGCGGTGTTGTTATTACCCGCAGTATCAGTGGCTGTAGCAGCAAGTACATCAACTGTGACATTACCACTAGCGGTGGGAGTGACATCAAAGCTGTAGGTTTTGGCATCAACTTTAACAAAGTTACCGACAGTCGCATTGGCTACGGTGATATCAGTATTATCAAAGCCGGTGACATCTTCATTAAAGGTGGCTGTGACGCTAAATAAACCAGTTACTGTTGGTGATGTTGATGTGAGGGCTACTGTGGGTGCGGTGATATCGGCAGTGCGAACAAGTTGGGTGGCTGCGGTATTGTTATTACCAGCGGTATCTGTGGCTGTATCTGCTGGAATATCTACGGTGACATTGCCAGTGGCTGTTGGTGTAACTGTGAAATTATAGGTTGTACCGCTACCTGTAAATCCGCTAACAGTTCCGTTAGCAACAGTCACGTCAGTGTCAGTAAATCCTGTGACGTTTTCGCTGAAGGTTGCTGTGACTAAGAATGGTGCGTTTGTGGTGGTTGGTGATGTTGATGTGAGGGCTACTGTGGGTGCGGTGATATCGGCAGTGCGAACAAGTTGGGTGGCTGCGGTATT
>NZ_JAUBTF010000056.1:0-10966 GCF_036702355.1 Microcoleus sp. D3_18_C4 | reverse complement strand
GTTATTACCAGCGGTATCTGTGGCTGTAGCTGCTGGGACGTTAACTGTGACAATGCCACTAGCATTCGGTGTAACGGTGAAAGTATAAGTTGTGCCGCTACCTGTGAAATTGCTAATTGTACTGTTAGTAAGAGTCACGTCGCTGGAGATAAATCCTGTGACGCTTTCGCTGAATGTTGCTGTGACGCTAAATGGTGCGTTTGTGGTTGTTGGGGAAGTTGATGTTAAGGCTACTGTGGGGACAACAGTGTCTACAACCAAGGCTTTGCTATCCGCTAAAGATTGTCCGGTAGGAATAATCAATGTTGCGTTATTTCCCGCAGCATCTCTTAATGTTGCACTTCCTACTAAAGTGATGCCAGTTGAGTTGAGGTCGGTGCTATTTTGTCCTGCTGCTGGAGTGTAAGTGCCGACAGCAGTAGTGCCGCTGAAAGGTGCAATAGTTACAGTGCCACCTGTGTTTAAGGCGACTGTCATGGTACCGCCGGCTAAGGTAACTGCTTCGCTGAAATTGATGGTGACGTTGATGTTGCCGGTTGTGCCGTAACTGCCGTTGGCGGTGGTAGACGTGACGCTGGTGATGGTGGGTGCAACAGTCTCAATAACTATGGCTTTGCTGCCGCCGAGGGAGTTGGCTGAGGCTAAAGTGGGGAGGGTTAAGATGGCGTCTACAAGCAAATTATCTTTAATTGTGCCGCTGTTGAGAGTCAGAGCATTAGTAGCGAGGTATTCCAAGTCAAGAGTAGAGTCTCCAGCTTGTACTACATAGTTGAATGTGAGGGCTGTACCGCCGCTACCGCTAGTATAAGTGGCAAATTGGTCGGTTGTGCCTGTTTCGAGTTGCAGTCGGGGTGTGCCAGTGACGGTGACAGCAGCATCGAAGGTGACAGTGATGGCGATGGTGGAACCGACGCCGTAGCTGCCGTTAGCGGTGCTAGCGGTGACAGCAGTAACTTTGGGGGGGGTGGTGCTGAGCAGGATGGAGACGGTGTTGTCGTTCACGTTCCCCACAGCTAAGTCTGGTTTCCCGTCGCCGTTGAAGTCGCCGATGCTGACGGATAAGGGGTTAAAGCCAGTAGGAAAGGTTAATTGGGGGGCGAAGGTGGGGGTGGCGGCTCCGGTGGGGGTGGTGTTGAGCAGGATCGAGACGTTGGTGCTGTTGAATTTCGCCACAGCTAAGTCTGGTTTCCCGTCGCCGTTGAAGTCGCCGATGCTGACGGATGAGGGGTTAGCGCCAGTTGCGAAGGTGGTTTGGGGGGCGAAGGTGGGGGTGGCGACTCCGGTGGGGGTGGTGTTGAGCAGGATCGAGACGTTGCCGCTGCTGAAGTTCGCCACAGCTAAGTCTGGTTTCCCGTCGCCGTTGAAGTCGCCGATTCTGACGGACTGGGGGTTATCGCCAGTTGCGAAGGTGGTTTGGGTGGCGAAGGTGGGGGTGGCGACTCCGGTGGGGGTGGTGTTGACCAGGATGGAGACGTTGTCGCTGTTGGCGTTCGCCACAGCTAAGTCTGGTTTCCCGTCACCGTTGATGTCGCCGATGCTGACGGATGCGGGGAAATTGCCAGTAGTTAAGGGGGCTTGGGGGGCGAAGGTGGGGGTGGCGGCTCCGGTGGGGGTGGTGTTGACCAGGATGGAGACGTTGCTGCTGGTGCCGTTCGCCACAGCTAAGTCTGGTTTCCCGTCGCCGTTGAAGTCGCCGATGCTGACGGACTGGGGGCTACCGCCCGTTGCGAAGGTGGTTTGGGGGGCGAAGGTGGGGGTGGCGGCTCCGGTGGGGGTGGTGTTGAGCAGGATCGAGACGCTGCTGCTGAAGTTGTTCGCCACAGCTAAGTCTGGTTTCCCGTCGCCGTTGAAGTCGCCGATGCTGACAGACTGTGGGCGATTGCCCGTTGCGAAGGTGGTTTGGGGGGCGAAGGTGGGGGTGGTGGCTCCAGTGGCGGTGGTGTTGAGCAGGATCGAGACGTTGTTGCTCATGTTGTTCACCACAGCTAAGTCTGGTTTCCCGTCGCCGTTGAAGTCGCCGATGCTGACAGACTGTGGGCGATTGCCTGTAAGGAAGGTGACTTGGGGGGACAAGCCTAGTACGCAGCTGTAGGTTTTGAGGGTGGTTTCGGTGAGGGCAAGTTTGGGGGCTTGGGGGGATGGGGGGATGAGTTGGGGGATGTCCCAGGTGCCGCCGAGTGCGCTATTGCCTGTGGTAGCGGTGTTGGCGGCGATGTTTGCCCCTGTGAGTTGGTGCAGTTGAGTCAGGAATTGGCTGCCTGTTTCCCCGGCTGCTACGTTACATCCATATAATATGATGCTGGCGTTGTCAGTCAAACTGTTTCGCCACTGTTGCAACTGTTGGGTGTAGTTGTGGATGTTGCTGCTGTTGAGTTCTGTTGTGCCTAAGTAAAGGTTGCCGGGGCTGCCGTGGGTGATGATGTGGAGGGCTGCGATGTTTGTATGCCGAGCTAGGATTGTGGTGATTTGCTCTACGGCATCCGGCTGGCTTTCGAGGATGTAGGTGGCAGTGCCCGGTTTGATGCCAGAGGCTATGTGGTGGCTGTCCGGTATTGTGGGGTCAAGGATGACTATTTCCTTGGGCTGGTTGCTGATGCAACCAGCCCAAGGAAATAAATTTTTTTTAGGGTGGTTAATTTTAGTTAGGGTTTTCATATGCTTTTGCTTCCAGTGGAGTGCGTTGTTGTTGAGCTTGTCTGGCTGGGTCGCCCGGTTTGAGTTCGACGATTTTTATACCTTTTGGCAGATGACACCTGAGACTTTAATCATGGCAGAGTGTCCTAGTGTCTGTAAAGTCGGAAAAGTCGGATCGTAAAGTCGGAAAAGTCGGATCTTTGTGATGAGGATAAAATTACTTGGGAATTTGAATCGCAGATGGTGGCGGGTCTACGCGGATCTACGCAGATGAATGTTGATTTGGGTGAAGTACGATGGAGAAAACCCGCAAGGCGAGGGAATTACGATCGCGCTACATTTTGGATATATAGCGGTTCTCAAAAAAGTGAGGTATGCCCTATGCCCTCTGCCCTATGCCCTATGCCCTCTGCCCTATGCCCATGAGTACCTCATATGAGAGCTCGAAAGGCTATATTAAAGATATGCCTCCAGATTCTATGAATAACGATGAGCGATGGGCACAGTTGCAAAGCCCTATGTCCGAGTTGTATTGCAGAAGGAAGAATCACGAAGAAAATAGATAGAAAAATGCAATAATAGCAAGGGTTTCAGCAATTAAGAATTTCATCTCCGTCAGGCGCGGTTGCGATCTAATTCCCAGCCGATCGTGACTGATGATGTGTATGCTGGTAGAGTCACCTCTATCGATTTTTTTTGTTATTTCTTCTAACAAAGCTTCATCTTTCTCCTGCTGGCGTAATTGTGCTTAATTTACTATGAAAATTTGCTTTTTTGATGCGATTGGATGGGATTACGATATAGAAACTCCTTACCGCCAACCTCTAGGCGGCTCTCAGTCGGCTTTGTGCTATTTAGCAGTAGCACTAGCCGCTATTGGACATGAAGTATGGTTGTACAATAACACTTCTAAACCAGGAGTGTATCGGGGAGTCCATTGCTTTTCTTTGACTAATCTTTCTAAAGACTTGTTAAAAAATTTTGATGCTGCTATTGTCCTAAATCACCCGGAAACTGGAACGCAGTTAAAGCCACTATTGGGGAAAAAAACTAAGTTAATTCTCTGGATGCAACACGCTTGCGACCAGCTGGCAGCGCAGCCTTTACGAAGTTTATCAATCCAATTGCTCTACGATAGCATAATTTTTGTCAGCGAGTGGCAAAAGCAGCTATATTTAGAACAATTCAATATGACAAATATGCAATTAGGAGTTATAAAAAATGCGATTGCTCCTGCTTTTGAAAAATTTTTCACTGAAGGCGAAGCAATTTTTACCCAAAAATTACAACCTCCAGTTTTAACTTATACCAGCACTCCCTTTCGGGGTTTAGATTTACTTTTAGATATCTTGCCGAAAATTCGGCAGCGATTTACTGATGTGAGATTAAAGGTATTTTCTAGTTTAAAAGTATATCAAGTAACTGAAGATCGAGATGAATGGGAGCCGCTATACCGCCGCTGTGCAGAAACAGCAGGAGTGGAGTATGTCGGTTCGCTAACTCAGCCCGAACTCGCTAGAGAATTGCGCTCGATTAATATATTAGCGTACCCAAATACCTTTGCAGAAACTTCTTGTATCTCCGTCATGGAAGCTCTAGCTAGCGGTTGTTTTGTCGTGACTAGCAACTGGGGAGCTTTGCCCGAAACAACGGCAGGTTTTGCGCGTTTAATACCGCTGTCCCAGTCCAATACTTCTAATTCGATCGCTCCCTTTAGTTCGCTCTCCGAAAGAGAATCTTATGCCCAAGAATTTCTGGCGGCAATTCTGGAGGTGCTAGAAGTGCTAACAGGGGCTAACTCTCAAGAAACTGAACAATTTTTGCGAAAACAGGTAGATTATTTTAATAAATATTGCACTTGGAGAGTGCGTGCATTAGAATGGGAAGAATGGTTGAAAACGATTAATAAAATGTCTCAAAAAATTTCTGTAGAAAGCCTCTATGATAGAGCGCTGACTATGCAAAAACAAGGCGACTGGGAGGCAGCGGGGGGGGAATACCGACAGATTATTGCGCTGCAACCTAATTATGCGCCTGCTTATTTTCAATTGGGAAATGCTAAGTTAGTTAAAAAAGAATGGCCAGAGGCGATCGCCCTTTACCGCCAAGCTTTAAATTGCGAACAGCGCTACTCTCAAGCTTGGTATAATTTAGGCGCAGCGCTGGAAAATATGGGGGAAGTCGAGGAGGCGATCGCGGCCTACCAACAAGCTGTTACATACAATCCCAATTATGCGATCGCCTACAATAGTCTAGGAGTCTTGCTCACCCAACAAGAAAAACTGCTAGAAGCGAAAATAAGCCATCAAAAAGCTTTAGAAATTGAACCGAATTCTATTCCCTACCGGGGAAACTTAGCTAATGTTCAATACCGCTGCTATGAATACAGCGAAGCTGCTGCCAATTATCAAAAAATCTTGCAGCTAGACTCGAATAACATCAATGCAATGGCAGCTTTGATAAAAATTTACCAGGGGCTCTGCCAGTGGGATAATTTAGCAGCCGAAAGCGAAAAAATGTGGGAAATTGGCAGAAATTTAATAGAACAAAATATATTGAAAGACTTATCTATTTTTGACTTTGTTATGTACTCGCCATTTGATGCTGACAGACATCTAGCTATTACTCGCTACTTCGCTAAATTTGTCAGCAGTAAAGTCCCTCAAAATTATTTTCCCCCTCACATCCCCCCTGCTGCCACCCCCCAACTCTTGCGAATAGGTTACATCGCTGGAGATTTTTACAACCACGCTTTAACGCATTTAATGGGTGAATTATTCGCCTTGCACGATCGCACCCAATTTGAGATATTCGCCTACTCTCTCGGCCCCAACGACGGCAGTATTGAGCGTCAAAAAATAGAAGCAGACTGCGATAAATTTACCGACTTGCGAGGAATCGCTACCCCAGCCGCCGCCGAAAAAATATACAATGATAATATTCACATCCTCATTGACATGGGAGGCTATACCCAATATTCTAACCCTGAAATCTTAGCAATGCGCCCCGCTCCCATTCAAATTAGTTATCTAACTTACGCCAACACGATGGGAGCCGAATTTATAGATTACATCATCACAGATAATATCGTAACACCCCCCCGCCTCGCCGAGTTCTTTAGTGAAAAATTTATTTGCCTGCCACATAGCTATCAGATTAACAATTATCTGAGAGTTTGCCCCGCAGAAGACGCGCAAATTAAACAGAAAAATCCCAAAGCAAAATATGACTTACCAGAAGAGAGGTTTGTCTTTGCCTGCTTCAATCACAGTCGCAAAATTGAACCCGTCATGTTTAGCGTGTGGATGCGAATTTTAGAGCGCGTACCTGATAGTGTACTGTGGCTATTAGAGGCCAATCCAGAAGCAACTCGGAACCTGAAAACCGAGGCTAAATTGCGGGGAATTGATGGCGACCGCCTAATATTTGCACCGAGATTATTACAAGAGGAACACCTATTACGTCACATTTGGATAGACTTATGCCTCGATACTTTATATTACAATGCTCACACGACAGGAAGCGATGCTTTGTGGATGGGAATTCCCTCGATTACCTTCCCCGGAGAAACTTTTGCGTCGCGGGTGGGATCAAGTTTATTAACTGCGGTTAATTTACCACAGTTAATCGTTAATAGTTTTGAAGAGTATGAAAAGTTGGCGGTGCATTTAGCTACTCATCCTCAAGAGTTACAAAAACTGAAAGATTATCTCAATAAAAATCGCCGCCAATTGCCGCTGTTTAATACACCTCAAACCGTGCGATATTTGGAATTAGCATATCAAAGGGTTTGGGAAAGGTATCAATCTAGTCAGCCGCCGGAAGCGATACATATCGACAAGGCAGAAGGATTAGAAAAAGAAGCAGAGGAAAGGTTAAAAACAGATTTAAAACCCGATATAAAAAGCAATTTAGTCAGGAATTCAGCCAATAACCAAGTGGAAAAAGTAACAAATTTACAGGATAAAAATAGGGATAACAGTCAGAATGCGACAAGGGATTCTAGTGCGGATTCGCCACAGGATTTAATTGGCGATCGCGATTTGCCATCTTGGTTAACTCAACAACAAATCAGCCTTGCTTGCACTACCTATCAAACCAGCAGGTTAATGTTAATCGGTGCAGCGCCAGAAACCAACCTAATCTCGGCTTTTTGGCGAATATTCGATCGCGCAATGGGGCTTTACTGCACGTCGGAACGCCTGTATTTAAGTTCAAAATATCAACTTTGGCAATTAGATAATGTCTTAGAATCCGGGAAATTATACCAAGGATACGATAAATTATATATACCAAGAATCGGCTATACTACTGGAGATATCGACATTCACGATATCGCTGTCGATAAAAATAATCAAATCATTTTTATTAGCACTTTGTTTAATTGTATCGCTACTTTGAGCGATCGCCACAGTTGCAAACCTCTGTGGAAACCGCAATTTATCTCACAATATATAAATGAAGACCGCTGTCACCTCAACGGTTTGGCGATGGTGGAAGGAGAGGCGAAATATGTCACGGCGTCGAGTCAGTCGGATGTGGTGGATGGCTGGCGTGATCGCAGAAAAAACGGCGGTATAGTTATTGATATCGAATCTAATGATATTATCGTCACAGGATTGTCAATGCCGCATTCACCCCGCTGGTATCAAGACAAGTTGTGGTTGCTAAATTCGGGGCGGGGAGAATTTGGTTATGTGGATTTAGATACAGGAAAATTTGAGGCAATTACGTTTTGTCCGGGATATGTCCGAGGACTGGCTTTTTGGCAAAATTGGGCAATTGTTGGACTCTCGAAACCTCGGGGTGGTGACAACACTTTTAGCGGTTTAGAATTGGATGAGTTGTTGCTCACCAAGGATGCTGAGGCTCGCTGTGGTATGATGGCGATCGATTTGACTACTGGGGCGATCGTTCACTGGTTGCGGTTTGAAGGAATTGTTACGGAACTCTATGATGTGCAGGTGATTCCGACAGTGCAAAGGCCGATGGCTTTGGGTTTTCAAACTGAGGAAATTGCTCAGTTAATTACTTTGGAACTTTAACCGCAGATGGGGGCGGATATACGCGGATTAACGCAGATAAATGTTTACAGGATTTATTCACGGGGGGTGAGAGTTAGTATTTTAGCGGGGTTTGGTATTAGTCAAGGATCGCCCCATCTAAGCTTGTTTTTCTTAAGTCTGTTCTCGCTAGGTTGGCACCTCTTAAGTCCGAACCTGTTAAGCAAACATTGCTTAAATCTGCATAACTCAAATCTGCACCTTTGAGATTAGCATCCGATAAATTTGCTCCTGATAAGTTCGCCCTCACAAGTTGCGATTTAGTCAAATTGCTGCCGCTCAAATTTGCGGATTGCATCTGTGCTACCATTAAGTTTGCTTTGCTTAAATTAGTGCGGCTGAGGTTAGCCAAATTCAATTTAGCATAACTCAAATCAATGTTTTCCAAGCAAACTTCGCTCAATTGCGCGCATCGCAAGTTAGCATTAATAAAAAACCTGTCTCCAATCGCATAACGGCGCAAAAATTCGTCAACTTCCAGCCGAATTAAAACGGGTTCGCAAGTATTTTGGTAGCACCAGGATGTCTCCAGCAAACGGGCGGCTGCTTCAATTGCTACCTTGTCGCTTTTAGGGAGCACCAAACTATTGCACCCATCCCACTCACCGTTGAGCATGAATGCCATCTCAGAAGCTGCTGCACTTGAGTCGCATAACAAAACAGTTTCTGGTTTGGGTTGCAGCCAGTTCATTAAACCGATCGAGCTGTTGTTTTTCACTGTAGATTCAGGATTTGTGCGTCTTTCTTAATTATAGGTAAAAATATTGAAAACAGTATGGACAAATTCGCTGCGGCTTCAGAGAATGAATTAATTGTGTTTGGTGCAGCCAGACCAGGATACCGCGATGCAGAACTTGCTCGGTGGATTGAATTTATGCAGGGGCATAATATTAAGCAAGTTTGCTGCTTGCTTGCTCAGACGCAACTCATCCGCTACACTGATTTACTCGGAACATATCGGAAAACATTTGGGTGCGATCGAGTTTGCTGGGCGCCGATTGCAGACTTTGAATTGGTCGATCGCGATATTTTAATCGATCGCATATTGCCATTTTTGGACTCTGCAAATAGCAAAGGCGAACGGGTGGTAGTTCACTGTTCTGGGGGGATCGGACGTACAGGACAGGTTTTGGCTGCTTGGTTGGTCAGCGGGCGGGGATTGTCTAACAAACAGGCGATCGCAGCAGTAAAAAAAACTGGCAGAAATCCCTATGAAGCAGCGATCGTAGCTTGTTTGAAAGGTCGAAACCCCTGGCTAAGCTGTTACGCATTTAAACCATTAACGCTTTAGGTAAGGTGCGTCAGCTAGAACACAGACTATACATGGGAAACCCTTATTTACTGACGCACCCTACTATCCTCCTTTAAATGCCGAACAGCTTAGTCGTTGAAGAACTTAATGCTCTCTTAGAGGATTGTCGCCTTGCTGCGAGAAATGATACATAGCACTATACCAACTATATATATGTGCCAATTGCGTAAGTCCTAAAAGATTTAAAAGACTCGGCTTCCTACGATCGAACTCAGGCATCGAATAAATGGCTGTTTTGGCTGTCAACGTTAGCCGATCCGCTGGCGTTTTTGCAAATTTTATAGAATAAATAACGCACTTACAGCAGCGCCAGATCCTTGAAGCAACGGCGCGTTAACTCGATTCTTGCAGGTGCGTCATTTTGGTTGCGGATGTCAATGTTTGTCGCAAAAAAGTAAACATTTTTATCCTTTTCTAAATAACCTACATACCAGCCAATTTGAGGCTTTGTTTCTTCTCCAAAGCTTGCCCAGCCTGTTTTTGCCCTAATTGTGTAATCGGGAGTTTTTTCGACAACTAAGATGTCTTTAACCAGAGACAGCGATCGCTCAGAAAAGGGTAAGTCATTTTTGTATAGACGGCGGAGAAATTGAATTTGCTCGTTGGGTGTGATTCGCAGTTCTCCCTCTAACCAGAATTTGTCAATATCGTCTTTGTTACCGATTTTTTGGTTGCCATAACCGACTTTAGCTACCCATTTTTGCATTTGCTCGTGTCCGACTCGGCGGGCGAGAACTTGGTAAAACCAAACGGCGGAAAGTTTCATGGCTTCTCTCATGTTCAAGTCTCGATTCCATGCGGGAATTTGCCTTTGAATTCCATCCCAAGTTAGCACGGCAAGCTCATCTGAAATTACCCCTGTTTCTAAGGAAATCAGAGAGTTGAGAATCTTAAATGTAGATGCAGGTAAAAAAGCTGTGGCGTTACGCTGCGGGTTGTGTTGATAAAGCCGATCGCTATTCAAATCGTAAATCGCAATCGAGCCTTCAACTCCTAGTTCTTGAAAGTGCCGTCCAAAATTCATTGTCTGAGCAACATCTCCTCCGCGTCGTGGAGATTGTTGCACTGGAGGTGGCACGGTTAAGGCTGATTGCGGTGGCTGAACTAAAACAGAAATAATGCAGCCTAATACAATTAAAATAACAGCGATCGCACGAGATATTGGGTTCATAAACTTCGATAATTTAGCCAAATCACAGGCAGTAATTTCACAGGGGCGATCGACTTGTAAGGTGCGTCTGACTTACGCTGTGTAAGAAACAATAAAGGTTTGCCCCTGACGCACCATACTATATATGTGCCGCGTAATTTCTCACCTACAAAACTGCCATAATAGTTAACGCGACCAAACAGCTTAACTGAATTACTAAGCTGAACAACCGAAACTTTGGATCGAGGCCAGCGATGTGAATCGCTGAATGTACCAGCCGAAATAGGATGTACACAACAATCAGCAAATCTACTGCTGTTCCTGAAACACCCCTAACGGTTAGAAGAAAAACAACTCCCAAATACAAAGGCAGGTTTTCTATCAAGTTGGATTGTACTCGAAATAGTCGCCACAGCAAACTGTCGTCGTTTTGTGTGCCGAAATCTTTGGGAGATCCGCCGGCAGATAGATGCCGAATCCTGACTGCTAGCAAGAGGATAACGACTGCGATCGTCCACAAAATGAAAATTGTTAAACCCCAGAGAGGGAAAGTCATATTTGTGTGTTCAATTTGCATCATCTTTCTACCTTGCGAAACTGCTGCTAAGACTTTATAAAAGTTATATCAAATCCTGTAGCATCATCGGGCGTCAAATCCAGCCAACAGCGAAGCCGAAGGGTCAACAATCACCGACGGTGCAACCGGACTCGATTGGATTCATCTGCGTTATATCAGGTTCGGGTAATTACTTATAATGTGAATTCGGCCGCTCGAACTTGAATTCGGGCGCTCGAACTTGAATTCGG
>NZ_JAUBTF010000055.1:0-46128 GCF_036702355.1 Microcoleus sp. D3_18_C4 | reverse complement strand
GATGTTGATGGACGCGACTTGCTATTTGGGGGAGATGGAAATGACTTTCAGGGTGGGGGTGAGAGTTCCGACTCTCTTGATGGGGGTTTGGGTAACGATACCCTTCGTGGAGGCAAGGATGACGATGTTGTACAAGGAGATGCTGGCGAGGATTTGATCTACGGTGATGATGGCAGCGATATTTTGTGTGGCGATGAAGGTAATGATACTATTTTTGGCGATCGCGGGGAAAATCTGCGAGGCGCTGTGGGCTCTGACGGTCAGCAAGACTGTATTAATGGTGGTAGTGGCGATGACCTGTTATACGGCAATGAAGGTCAAGATACTCTCAATGGTGATGATGGTAATGACACTATTTACGGAGGGAAAGATAGGGATATTCTCAATGGGGGTGTTGGGGATGACTGGCTGTTTGGTGATGGGGTAGATGATACTTTGATTGGGGGGATTGGGAGTGATCACTTTGTGTTAAGCGCTAACAGTGGTCTGGATACTGTGCTCAATTTTTCCGTAGGAAGTGATAAGTTTGTTCTGGCTGGTGGCTTGAGTTTTGAGGCTTTGCAAATTAATCCGACGGCGAATGCCACACTGCTACAAGTTGCGGCGACTGGTGAGGTTTTGGCTCAGGTTTTTGGTGCTGATAATTCTATCACTGCTCTGGATTTTCTCACTCTTTCTCCTTAATAACAAAGCGCATTAAACAGCGTGTAAGGTTCCATTCACACAGCACCTTACCGCTGTTTATTCAAAAAATCTAATCCTAAAAAAATAGCTGCGATGCTTCCGGCTACACAAATTTCTCGGGTTTCTATTTTTAATAAAACTTCGGCAAGGGGGACTAAAACTACTTCAATATCTTCTGTAATATCTAATTGTATTTTGCTGGCAAATTTGACATTTTTAGCAAAGTAGAGGTAGATAGAATTGGTATCTTTTACGGGGTTATCATATAAGGTTGCTAGTTCCAAAATTTCTTCAGCAACATATCCCGTTTCTTCGGCAAGTTCTCTGGCGGCAGCACATTTGCCACTTTCTTCAGCAGGGTTGAAAGATCCAGCAGGCAGTTCCAGCAAAATTTCGCCTACTCCGTGCCTGTATTGTCGCACTAATACAAGTTCTTGCTGCTCTGTCGTGGCAAATACGAGGGCGATATTTGGTCGGACATTAACAAAAAAGTCGTCTATAATTTGTCCGCTTGGCAATTCTATTTCATCTTGTCTAACCTGACACCACTTGTTGTTAAGAACGAAGCGCGATCGCAATAATTTCCATTTAGTTAAATTTTTCATATCGCAATAATGTTAAACTTTCAGCGTCATCCGAAGGCAAAATTTTCCCATCCATAATCTATTTCAGATCAAAAATTTCACCCAGCAGCCATGCCATACAAAAAATTACCACGAAAATTTTGGGCAGACTTACAAAAATTGACTGTTAATTCTCTACCAGCGGGATTGTTTGCGATCGAGTCACTGAGTCTGAGTCTAGCAGTCGTCGCCGCAGTTGCAGCAGTGCCCGCAACACTGGAACCAGCAAATGCTTCTACAGTCACAAGTTGGAAATTCGATCCGGCGACAAATCAGCTAGAAATTACTCTCCCAGAGGGAACAACCCCCACATATTCTCTACTCAATCCGTCTCAGATTGCTGTGGATTTGCCCAATACTGAGATCGGAGTAGATGCAACTCAGCTATACCCACAAGGTAGAGTGCGTTCTGTGGGAGTGAGTCAACTTCAACCGGGAACGGCGAGAATTCTGGTCAATTTGGCTCCTGGAGTCGGTTTCAGCGCAGGGCAAGTTCAATTCCAAAGAAGTGGGGTAGAAAATCGCTGGGTGTTGCGTCCTTCGATCGAACCGACTCCGAATATGGAAACTTCCGAAACTCAACCCCCGCCTGCAAGACAAGTACCGCAAAACCAGCCGCCGACTGATTCCAGGTCAAATGCTGTCCCAGAGGTCGATCGACCTGAGCCTCCTACTTCCCCGAACCCCGCTACAAATTTTTCGCAGCGGTCAACTTCAAATGACCAAATCCGGCCGCTAAGAGTGCCTTTAGTCAATGTTCGCCTTGACGAACGCAGTGGGGTAAAAGCTGCTGCTCTACCCCGCCTAGATCCTCAAATAACGGCTGCTGCACCCCAACAGCGGACGCTTACCTTTGGTGAACCGCTTCCTGGCGGACGATCGAATGCTCCTTTGCAGGCTGCGACTGGGGCGAATGTCTTGTTGCCGGCGGGCACGGAGCTCAGTTTGGTATACCCCGGCGATCAGGCTTTGCGGCTGCAAGCGAAGCCCAGCCAAGAGGAAGTGCTGCTGCTGCAAGGGGGAATTTTCGACAGTCGTGGTAATACGATCGTACCTGCTAATACGCCAGTCATCGGCCGGTTTGAAACGACCAACATCGGCAGTCGATTTGTGGTCGAAGCTATTAGTCTCAACGGCCGCAATATCCCTCTTTTGGCTCGCTCGGAACCAGTGGGAGGCCGTCGGCAACAGCCGACAGATCGCAGTTTGTTGCGAAATACTGGTATTGGTGGCTTAGCTTTGTTCTTGCTGAGCGGCTTTTCCGGTGTCGGTTTGTTGGCTGGAGCAGCCGCTGGTGCTGCTACAACTTACGTCGCTGCTCCTCAACCTGCTACGATTGAACCCGGCCAAATTTTTCAAGTTCAGTTAATGGAAGATTTCCCCCAGTTTGGTTTCTGAAGGAAGAAGGAAGAAGGAAGAGGGAAGAAGGAAGAAGGAAGAAGGAAGAAGGAAGAGGGAAGAAGGAAGAAGGAAGAATGAAGAATGAAGAATGAAGAATGAAGAAGGAGGGAGGAAGACTTTTTTCTTCCCTCGAACCTCTTAGTTCAATATTTTCTGAGAGCAGTGTTCCATTGTATGAAATAAAGTAAGGACTTAGGCAAAGCCTAAGTCCTACCCCCTATCTGTAATTGACTCAACTGAAAACCGCTATATCGGCGATTTAGAAATTTTGACCTTCACTGGTTGGAGCTATCGAACCCGGTTGATTGAGGAACAGGTTTTTAGCGCCGTCATTTTGGTAGATACAGTTAATTTCGGGTTGAGCTTCCAAGGGGCCGGTGAAGCCAAAGGTGTTCATGCGATTTTTGCAATCCCGCACTTGGTCTTGGCTGATGAGTTTTCTTTGTTCAAGAATTGCCCAGTTATTGGTTCGCAGGACGCATCCGGGGCGCATACTCGGCTGCGAGATGTAGACGTTGAAAGGGTTGAGGGTGACGTAGAGGCGCATATCTGTCACCATCGCGCTTGCTCCAAACTGCACGCAAAGTTCTGGGTTCGGGGCGCTGCGATCGATAAATTCACGGGAGGCTACGTTCTCTGGGCTAATTGTAGCTGTAGAGCTAAAGGCAATGCCAATCCCAATTCCCAGAATAAAGACGGCTGTTAAAATCCCTAGGGTGGCAGAATTGAGGAAAGAGGGTTTGCCGGACTGAGGTTGACGCCGCGACTGTCCGCCAAAGGAGCCGGAGTAGTCGGAGTCTTCATCTGCTCGGGATGGGTCGCCGCTGAATCTGTCGTTGTAGGATTTAGGTTTGCGTTTCATATAATGTTCGTTCCCTCAGTTCTGGAGACTCAACAGGTAGTAGTTTGTTATTTTTAACCGATCGCGCCTTTCTAATATTATGGCGCTAGGAAGGTGGTTGCGGAGGGCCCAGGACACCCCCTGTGGGTTTGGTGTTGGGTTCACAGCTCGCGATCGACCAGGGGGCTGCCTTGTCTGAATTTTCAGATTTCAATAAAATAGCTGAAAGTGAGATAGTCTTGCACAGCGGAGGAATCCGGCTCAAGATTGTTGACAAATTTTAACATTTTACAAGTCAGGAGGTATAGATTAGTGTCTGTCGAAATTATTCAAAAGCCTTCCACAGTCCGCAAGCTTGCACCGCGCTACCGCGTTCTGCTGCACAATGATGATTTCAATCCTATGGAGTACGTGGTGCAGACTTTGATGGCGACGGTACCGAGTCTGACTCAGCCACAGGCTGTAAATGTGATGATGGAAGCCCATACTAACGGGATGGGATTGGTGATTGTTTGCGCTCTCGAACACGCTGAGTTTTACGCTGAAACGCTCAATAATCACGGATTGAGCAGCAGCATCGAACCTGACGATTAGAACCTGACGGTACTGCAACGGATTCGCCCAGACGATTTCAGACTCATACCGTCCACCCTCATACCAAAAAGCCAAGGGTTAGGCCCTTGGCTTTTTGGTATATTTAATCCGGTAGATATGGAAATTTGAAGAGCATAGGTTTTTCGGAACGGCCGGAAGTGGTTCGGAGCTAGGTGAGCTCTCGCGCCAATTTCAACTCTCCAATCTCAAATCTTTATCCGAGGAAATTAATGAGGAAATTAATAACGTCCTCCTCCGCCTCCCCCTCCTGCGCGACCAAATTTTCCAGGGCCGCCGCCCCGGTTGCCGCCACCCCGGCCGCCTTCATCTTCGCGGGGCTTAGCTTTGTTAACTTTGAGGTCGCGACCCATCCACTCTGCACCGTCGAGAGCACTAATGGCTGCATCTTCTTCTGCATCTGTGGACATTTCTACAAAACCGAAGCCGCGGGGGCGACTGGTTTCTCTGTCGGTAGGTAGATGTACTCGCTTAACGGTTCCGTATTCGGCGAAGACGGTGGTGATGTCTTCTTGGGTAACTTGGTAGGATAAGTTACCGACGTATATCGACATGAGGAATAACTCCAAAATTTAGACAGTGCGAAGATTTCAGTTTCGGAGAGTCCCCTGCCGATACAGAAGGGCAAGTTTTTAGACAATTCTGTAGCAATGAACAAAGCCTGCAACTGAATCTGATTCACACTTGGTACTTTAACATAGAATAATGTCTTTTGAGTAGGTTTCAGGAGTTAATTAAGTTGTTCTAATTAAAGGTAAAACTTTTAGGGTATTCAGAAACCTGGTTGATCGGTGTGATGTTTTGCCTGCAGTGGAAGCAGAGAAAGTTATGCCACGCCCTCTCACCGCAGGAAAGATACATCCACCTTGCCAAAGTTGGTACTCAAAGCTAGGTTTACGTTTTCTAGGGCTTTGACTAACCACACCACGCCTTCTCGGGCACTGCATTCGTAGTGACCGAACAAAATTGCCAGTCGCTTTTCTAGGTAGGGCTTGACTTTGCCGCAAATTAGTACGATTTTCAGCAGCAAACCTGTGGTTTGGGTCGGCCCGAGGTTTGAGATCAGGTCGATGAAGACAAAGTGGTTGGGCCGCACAGGACTCTCTACTACTAAAAAGTTCAATAACTGGCTGCAAGTTCTGATCATTAAAAATTCGTTAAACTTCTGATCATCGCTGTGGGGCAGGGTATTTTGTAGTTGCTTATACAATTTTTCGTTAAAGAGACGTTTGCCGTAGCGATCGTCGGTGACAGAAGAAATCAGGTATTCGTACAAGTCGTCTTTAAAGGAGCGGTAGGACTGATGTGTGCTGGCGTTCGCCGTGAAACGGCCTGCTAGCTGTCTGTAGGTATCGGCTCCTTCTACTTTTCCGACAAATTGCTTGAGGGCAAAGAATAGTTCAGGGTCGGTCAACAGGGTCGGATTTTTTATAAGCTGTATATTTCTGCCGAAGGAAAGGGAGGTTTCCCGACGCGCTATGTGGGCTTTTCTCACTTGGTGAGCGACATATTGTGAGAGGTTGATCTCAAATTGCTGCTGCTTTTGAGCTTGGATTTTTTTAATGATTTTTTGCTGTTCGTAGGTGCTGTCGTCGCTGAGGAGGCAGTGTTTGTAGAGGTAAGGGTAGCGGGGAATCAAGGTTCCGAGGGCAAGGGTAGCAGGGGTTTTGCTGTTGCTGCTATCTTCATTGCTGTGAGTTATGACTTTCGCTAAACGCTTGAGGGTGAGGTACTGTTCGCTTTCGGTAAATTGATTTACTAATTGGGGGATGGAGCCTCGCCCCCGCGATCGATGGTATCCAAATAATATTTTGGGCGCTTCTTCAAACAGAGCGATCAATTCAGGGATGGCTGCTTGCTTGCTGGGGTATGTTTGCCAACGGTTGATCAGGATGTGGCAGCAGCGGTTGAGGATGTACTTGAATTCTTGTTGGGCGTGTTCTGAGGCTGCTATTTTTTCGAGTGCGTCGGCGACGGAGCGATCGGGATATCCGGTACCCTGGATAAACAAAGTGCGAAAGCGGCTGATGAGTTCGGCCGGCTGCTCTCGTTGTACCAACTCCAGCCAGTGCTTGTAAAGTAGCTGTTCTTCTTCGTGGCTTTGTCTGTTGTAGTCGTTCACTGTGGATTAACCCTCCGAGGCTGGGGCAGGAGCTTTCAGCGCTATTAGCTTGATGAATTGGCAAATGAATCGCAATAATTGAGTCAACCGAGCTTCTCGCCGGATGAGGCTTAGGGGTAGAAGCTGTCAGCAGCTTAAGCCGATCGATATTTTTTGCTTAGTTAAACTATTTATCAACACCAGCATGACATGAATTGTTGGTAATTAGCAAGGCCTTAAATCACCATCGACTTTATAAAGTATTGGTAAAGATTGTGGGTAGGTAGGGGATAATTTCTGGGTGGGCGGACGATTTAGTATTAGGATGATCAAGGTCAATCCTGATCCGCAGCCCGCTGTTAGTTAAATTTGAGGTTGGGCGAGGTAGAATTAGTTGTGAAAATAATTATTTGAAATGTGAGTGCTGGTTATGGTTTGTCGCGTAAGTATCGCACAACTTGCTGAAATTTTAACTGTACCTTTGCCTGCTGTGTCTAAGGGCGTTTTGACAGCTTTAGGGACAGGTATTGCCACAGATACGCGCACTCTTGAGGGGGGCGAAGTATTTTTGGCGCTGCGGGGAGAGCATTTTGACGGCCATAAATTTGTGGCAAAATCCCGGGATTTGGGGGCGATTGCGGCGATAGTCGATCGAGATTGGCAAGAGGAATTGCCTAATTTTCCGCTATTGCGCGTTGACGATACTTTAAAAGCTTATCAGTCGATCGCCCGTTGGTGGCGTGACCAATTCAGTATACCTATAGTTGCTGTTACTGGGTCTGTAGGTAAAACTACTGTTAAAGAGTTAATTGCGGCGGTTTTGTCAACGAAGGGAAATGTTCTTAAAACTCAATATAACTACAACAATGAAATTGGCGTACCAAAAACTCTGTTGGAGCTTTCACCGACCCACAATTATGCTGTAATTGAGATGGGAATGCGCGGGAGTGGCGAAATTGCGCTGCTGTCACAAATTGCGCGTCCTACTGTGGCGGTAATTACTAATGTAGGAACGGCGCATATCGGGCGATTGGGTTCGGAAGAGGCGATCGCCCAAGCTAAGTGCGAACTGTTAGCCGAAATGCCTACTGATAGCATTGCTATTCTCAATCACGATGGTGAGAGATTAATCGCAACTGCGACCAAAGTTTGGTCGGGAAAAACTTTAACTTATGGTTTAGAAGGCGGGGATTTGTGCGGAGAATTGCTCAACCATGATACAATGTTAGTTGAAGGCGTAGAATTGCCGCTGCCGCTGCCGGGACGACACAATGCTCTAAATTACTTGGCGGCTTTGGCGGTAGGAAAAGTGTTAGGTATTGATTGGGAAGTTCTAAAGCAAGGTTTGTCTGTGCAGTTACCGGATGGACGGGCGCGCCGCTACGATTTGCCGCAGGATATTGTGATTTTGGATGAGACTTACAATGCTGGTTTGGAGTCGATGTTGGCGGCCCTGAGACTGTTAGCAGATACTCCAGGAAAGCGCCGGATTGCGGTGTTGGGAACGATGAAGGAATTGGGCGACAGGGCGATCGAATTTCACCGACAAGTGGGAATGGCGGCGCGAGATTTGCATCTTGATGCTTTGTTTGTTTTTGCTGATTTTGAGGAAGCGGCGGCGATGGCTGCGGGTGCGGCGGGTTTGCCTTTTGTGGAGATAGGAGATATTACAGCCAAGGATGGGCGGGAAGATTTAGCAAAGCGGTTGTTGGGATTTGTCGAAAAGGGCGATCGGATTTTATTTAAAGCTTCTCATTCAGTTGAGTTGAATCGAGTTGTGGAGAAATTTAGGGCAGATTCTGCGGGGGAGTAATAGAAAAGAAATTTTGGGGATGTTAAATTATGCGATCGCTTCTAGTCGATCGCCGCCTCAAACTCACGTTTCGATCGTTGATGCGTAGGGTAAGATGCCCATCTGCACCTAAGTCCCGATGGCTCAATATTTTGATAGCCCTCTGGCCTCGATTTCGATATCGGGATCGATCTCAATTATTGAAATTTTGGCATTTTCAACTACTGTATTTCCCATCATTGTATTGTGCATGGCCTCAAACTTAGATTCATCTTTAGCAATTCGTTCGTAGTGCAAAATTACGTGATAACGCTTTTCAATCGGCTCTCCCGAATCCGAAATTTCCACCGCGTCCCAATCTATATTTTGAGAGTCTTCGGCTTGCTGGCGGTAGCGAGAGGCTAAATGTTCTAAGGCGATCGTGATCGCGTGTTCTTTCGTTTGTCCGTAAAAATTCATGGTATCATCAGGCCGATCGCTCAGAGATGATGATATTTGACAAAGATACTGCCCGTTTGATTGAGCGCAAACGTCGATCGCAATTGTTCCAGTAGTGCGATCGGGATTTATTTGAGTCATAAGCTGTTCGGCATTTAAAAGACGATAGTAGGGCGCGTCAGTCCATAAGCGTTTCCCTTGTCCAGTAAGTATTCTAACTGACGCACCCTACAAGGCTGGAACTCACCCCAGCACAAGTTTTAGGAGCCGGGGAAGCATGACCTATTTCAGGATATGTCGAAAAAAAGCTAAAATATCGATTAGTTTTCGTTGGACTTGTCATGTCGGAGAGCAGATATGAATTCAGTTGAGGAGACCGGATTGTCACAAATCGTTGACTTGCCACTGATAGGGTCTGCTGAACAAGATCTCTTCTCAGTCGAAGACAATCGAGAGCGTGCTGATAAGCTAAAAAAATTACTTGTCCCTAAGCTTAAAACACTCATTAAACAAGCTTGTGACCAAATTCACCAAGTTTATGGCACAGATGTACTCTCAGATTGTCGAATAGTGACTACACCAGCTCATCGCTCTGGAGCCAAGAAAACCAAGCCCGTGGAAATAGCAACCGCTGGCTTGACTATAAATGGAACAAAAACTTGGTATTTCCAACAGAGGTTAGAGTGTACTTCTGATAGTTTATTTGTGAACTTTTTTGGATTGAGAGGGCTAGAAGGAAATCCGATTGTCCAAGTCTTGAATAACAATTTAAAAGATGTAAGTCGGATTTTAAAACAGGGTAGATATGAAATTATCTCTCATACTATTACACCTACTATTACACAGGAAGAAGCTGACGGGTTAGAGTATGATGAGTACATTAACAAAATGCAATTGGTTCCTGAACGAGAGTGGAAAGGTACTTATATTCTGAGTCCATCCCTAGTTCTTCCTATTAAAGACCTAGATGCAACTCAGCCAGTGATTGATAACTTTGTCGAACTCTTTGCTATCTTTCGTGCTGCAATAAATGTGTATCTTGGTGAGGAAGACCATTTTGAGGACTACCTAAAATGTTTGAGGGATTGGCAAAATCCGCTTCAAATTCAGGAATCTGTAACTACTACTAGATACTTTCCTGATGAAGTAGATTCAGTACAAACATTTCGTGAGGGGGCAGTACGGCAAGTTTCAGTCAACGCCTATGAACGTGAGCCTAAAGCTCGGCAAAAATGTATTGATTATTACGGTTCAAGTTGCTCTATTTGTGATTTCGATTTTGGCAGAGCTTTTGGGCAACTGGGAAAAGGTTTCATTCATGTTCATCATCTAAGACCCCTTTCAGAAATTGCAGAAGAGTATGAAATTGATCCTATAAAAGATTTGCGTCCTGTTTGTCCAAATTGTCACGCTATGATTCATCGTCGTTCACCACCATTTAGTGTTGAAGAAATCCAGATGTTGTTGAAGTCTGCTCGTGGTTCTGTTGACTTATTCTAACCGATAGTTTACAAAAATTAGATCCCCGATTTCTTCAAAAAGCGGGGATCTAATTTTTCTGTTTGACTCCAGATAGCACCTACCAGGAGTCAAATGCACTACTTCGCAGCTTGACGCTCTTTTGCCGCCTTGATCACTTCTTCAGCGATGTTATTCGGACAAGGAGCATAGTGCGAGAAGGACATTGAGAACTGTCCGCGCCCAGATGTCATAGTACGCAAATCGCTAATGTAACCAAACATTTCGCTCAACGGCACATCTGCCTTGATCCGTGCTCCTGTCTGGCTGGTTTCCTGAGATTTCATCATCCCCCGGCGGCGGTTGAGGTCGCCGATCACGTCGCCCATGTAATCATCTGGAGTGAATACATCGACATTCATAATCGGTTCGAGCAACTGAGGCGCGGCTTTAGGCAGAGACTGCCGATAGGCCGCTTTGGCAGCAATTTCAAAGGCCATTGCTGACGAGTCAACGGGGTGGAAACCGCCTTCTAGTAGGGTGAATTTCAAGTCTAGGCAGGGGAATCCGGCCAAGACGCCTTTGTCGATGCAGCTTTCAAAGCCTTTTTCGACCGCTGGCCAATATTCTCTCGGCACGCTACCACCGGTCACTTTTGACTCAAACTGGAAGCCGCTTCCAGGCTCACCAGGCTCGATCACATAGCCGATTTTGGCAAATTGACCGGAACCACCTGATTGCTTTTTGTGGGTGTATTCGTCTTCGAGGCGCTTGGTAATCGACTCGCGGTAAGCCACTTGTGGTTCGCCGACTTCTACTTCAATGCCGTGGGTGCGCTTAAGAATGTCTACTTTGATGTCGAGGTGTAACTCGCCCATCCCCTTAAGAATCATTTCGCCGCTTTCTAGATCCGTCACCATGTGGAAGGATGGGTCTTCTTGCACCATTTTGGTGAGGGCTGCTCCCATTTTTTCTTCGCCGCCTTTTTGTTTCGGTTTGACCGAAATCGAAATAACGGGATCGGGGAATACCATCGGCTCTAGGGTGGCGGGATTTTTGGGGTCGCATATGGTGTGTCCGGTGCGGACGTTTTTCATACCGACGATCGCCACAATGTCCCCTGCTTGGGCAGATTCAATTTCTTCGCGCGAGTTGGCGTGCATTTCCACCAAACGGCTGATGCGCTCGGTTTTGCCTGTGGCGGTGTTGAGTACGGTGTCGCCCTTGGACAACTTACCGGAGTACAGGCGCGTGAAGGTTAAAGCACCGTAGCGATCGTCCATGATCTTAAACGCCAGTGCCCGCAATGGCCGATTGGGATCGACAAGGGCAAATTCGCCGGTCTCATTTCCATCGAGATCGACTTCTGGCTGTGGTGTGACTTCCATCGGGTTTGGCAGGTAGTCAACTACGGCATCGAGAACCAACTGTACGCCTTTGTTTTTAAACGATGAGCCGCAGTAGGTGGGGAAAAATGCCCGATCGCGAGTACCTTTGCGAATACAGCGCTTGAGGTCATCAATACTCGGTTCATTGCCTTCGAGATATTGTTCCATCAGAGCGTCGTCTTGCTCTACTGCCAGTTCGATCAACTGTTCGCGCCAAGTTTCGACATCATCGACCATATCGGCGGGGACATCTTTAATTTCGTAGTTCATCGGATCGCCGGAGTCATCCCAGATCCAGGCTTTGCGGGTCAGCAAATCGACTACGCCACAAAACTTTTCTTCTATGCCGATCGGCAATACCATCACCATCGGTTTAGCGCCAAGGATTTTATCAACTTGCTTGACAACGCGGTAAAAATCTGCACCGGTGCGATCGAGCTTGTTGATGTAGATGACGCGAGCGACTTTGGAATCGTTAGCGTAGCGCCAGTTGGTTTCCGATTGCGGTTCAACTCCACCCGAACCGCAGAACACACCAATGCCACCATCGAGAACCTTCAAAGAACGGTAAACTTCGATCGTAAAATCGACGTGTCCCGGGGTATCGATGATGTTGAGCTGATGCTCGTTCCAGAAGCAGGTGGTAGCAGCGGACTGAATCGTAATACCGCGCTCTTGCTCCTGTTCCATGAAGTCAGTAGTCGCCGCGCCTTCGTGAACTTCACCAATTTTGTGGATTTTACCTGTCAGTTTCAGGATTCTTTCTGTTGTGGTGGTCTTGCCAGCATCTACGTGGGCGAAGATGCCGATATTTCGATAACGAGTGAGATCTTTCATAATTACTGTTGAGATTAAATGCGACGAACCGTCGGCGACCACCTGCAAGCGTGACAAGCGAGGAATCAATGTTGCCTGGTAAGGCCAGTACAGGCCGGATTTCCGTTTCCCTGTTTCTGGCAGGACTATCTTAATTTTGACACTTCTCCGTCATTCCTGCGAAGGATTCTGGGTTTAATAAGTGCCCCAAGCCTGACAACTCATAAAAATACCCTAGACCAAGGGAAAAATCGTCTCCGAAAGTAGGTTGGGTTGAGGCACTCCTACCCAATAAATTCGTGTTTTTGACGCTTCGCTCAACCTGATATTTTGCACCATTCTCAGCAAAACCCTATAAACTGGGTTTCTTGACAAAAAAACTATGATTTTACGTGACTTTGTGGCAAGAAACCCGCTTTCTGACATTAAATAGGCAAATGCAAATAAACCGCCCTACGGGAAGAGGGCTGGTTTGGCAGCAATAAACAGCCGGCTTTGATATATATTCGCTTAACCGGCCACTACCAAATATTATTAAAAACCTCGTTGCTGCGTTCAAAACTATCTAAGTCAAAATCGACCCACTCATCATCCGCTGATATCTCCGCTCCAATTCATCCCGCACCACCGGCCACTGATTCAAACTTTCATCATTCTCAATTACCATTTGAGCCGCCGCCCTCGCCAACTCCAAAACCTCCTGATCCTCCACCAAACTCGCCAAAGCAAAATCAGGCAAACCCGACTGCCGAGTTCCCAAAACCTGACCAGGCCCGCGCAATCTCATGTCCATTTCCGCAATAAAAAAGCCATCTTGAGATTGTTCTAAAACCTTCATTCTCTGCATAGCTTCCGCTGTTTTGGAACCGGGCATTAACAAACAATAAGAACGGTTGCTGCCCCGACCGACTCGACCCCGCAACTGGTGAAGTTGCGAAAGTCCAAAACGCTCCGAATTTTCAATCAGCATTACCGTGGCATTCGGCACGTCTACTCCCACTTCGACGACAGTAGTAGATACTAAAATATCAGTTTCTTTGTCTCGAAACTTAGAAATTGCTTCATCTTTGTCAGCACTGCTCATTCTACCGTGCAGCAAACCCACCTTAAACTCAGGAAATACACTTTTTTCAAGTTTTTCTTTTTCTTCAATTGCCGATCGCACGTCCAACTTTTCCGACTCCTCCACCAGCGGCAGCACCACATAAACTTGACGCCCGCTCGCCACTTCCCGCCGAATCAAATCGTAAGCTTGGATGCGTTCTTTTGCCGACAGTACAGTTGTTTGAATTGCCTGCCTACCGGGGGGAAGTTCATCAATTTGACTCACATCTAAATCCCCGTGCAGCGTCAGGGCCAGCGTCCGGGGAATGGGAGTTGCTGTCATCGTCAAAACGTGGGGAGCCTCGCCTTTTTGCTGCAATTTAGCACGCTGCTGCACACCGAATCTGTGCTGTTCGTCAATTACCGCCAAACCCAATTTATGGAAATTCACCGTATCTTGAATCAGCGCGTGAGTTCCCACTAAAACAGGTAATTCTCCTGTTTCTAATTGGTTGTGAATTTCGCGGCGCTTGGCTATTTTGGTGGAACCAGTTAACAGTTCGACAGACAAGTGCATCAAGTTAAACCAACCTACCAATTTGCGATAGTGCTGTTCTGCTAAAACTTCTGTTGGTGCCATTAAAGCGGCTTGATAGCCGGATTGAATTGCTGCTAGCATTGCCACCACGGCTACTACAGTTTTGCCAGCACCGACATCGCCTTGCACCAATCTGTTCATCGGTTGCGACGAAGCTAAATCGTTGAGGATGTCGTTAATTACTCTTTCCTGAGCATTAGTCAAGGCAAAAGGCAATATTTCATAAAAATGTTCGATCAATTTGCCAGTCGGAATGATGACTGCACTCGCTTGAGCTTTCCTTTGGGTTTGGCGGCGCTTTAAAAGCCCTAATTGCAGGTAGAAAAATTCGTCAAAAACTAAGCGGCGGCGGGCGGCGGCCAAACAATCTCGATCGAGCGGAAAGTGAATATTAGTCACGGCATCGGCTAAACCCATTAAACCGTAACGCTCGCGCAAATCCTCTGGTAGGGATTCTGGCAACATTTTTGCGGCCGGCATTGCAGCCAAAATCGATCGCCTCACCGAACCAGCATCCACTCCCTCCGTTAGCGGATAAACTGGTATCAGGCGACCAACTTTCATTGATTCGATCGCACCGCCGGAGTCGTCTAATACTTCTAACTCAGGATTTTCTAAAGTAATTCCATATTTACCTTGCTTCACCAACCCGGAAGCTGCCAGCACCGCACCAGTACAATACTCGCGCTTTTTAAATTCTTGCCAGCCGCGATTACTGTAGCGAGGGCCTGCAAAAAAACGACTAATTTTTATTTCTCCGGTGCGGTCTTTTAAAATTACTTCTAATATGGTTAACTTCTTATTCTTCGGGCTAGAAAAGCAATTACAGCGCTTTACTTCTGCGATTAAAGTGACAGTTTCCCCGGCTATTAGCTCGCGAATTTGTACTTGCTTTGCATAGTCGATGTGGTTGCGGGGATAGTAGTAAAGCAAGTCATATACAGTGTATAAACCCAGTTTTACCAAGCGGTTGCCGTTGGCGGGGCCGATGCCGGTGACGCGGGTTAACTGTTGGTCGAGAGTCAGGCTGGGCGGTGGCGGGGCTGTACTCAGGGGTACTGTTCGGGGAACGGAAAGTGTTGGGGCGGTTAGTTCAGAAGCGTTAGCGTTTGCGGGTCTGACTTGTGCTACTTGTTCTTGCTGGTGGCGAGTTTCTTGTTCCCAAACTTGCTCCATTTGCCTCAGAAAACTGACCGTAATGGCGATCGAATGTTGGCGCTGTTCGAGATCTTTCTGAGGGTAGATGTCAAATTCAGCGGCTAGTTGTCTGGCTCGATCGCGCGCCGAAGCCGCCACAGAACCTGCAAGTTGTCTCAAACTCAGGCCCAGAAACTCGCTGAAGCGGTATTGACTGCCTTGGATGTCGTTAAATCCGCGATCGGCTTCTACTGAAAGAGCTTTTTGCAATCGCTGCCATTCGGGTTGGTTATTAGTCATCAGTCATTAGTAATTAGTCATTAGTTATTAGTTATTAGTCATTAGTCATTAGTTATTAATCATAGCTCAAGAATTCCCGACAATTGACAACTGACAACTGGCAACTGTCAACTGACAACTGTCAACTGTCAACTGTCAACTGTCAACTGACAACTAACAACTGACTAATCTTCAAACCAACTCGATCGCCAAGCCGACTCAGCCTCCACCACAGCGAGTTCCCGCTGCTTTTTCTGGTAATCGCGGCCCAGCGAGTTCAACTTTACAGACAGGTTACGAATTTGCTGGCGCCAAGCCGAGGTTCCCGCATCGGCAAACTCTATTTCCGACAGCCGCAGTTTAATCGCTGTAATGTGCAGCGCCCTACTACCAAAGGTTGCTGCCAATTTTCGTGATGCTGATGAGGCATCGGTTTCAATGATTAAGTTTAATAAGTTAGGCGGCCCGGCAACACTATCGCCGGAGGATTCAGCTTGAGAAGCAGCTTCTAGAACCGGTTCTGGCAATTGACTCGGCAAGATTGCCGATTGTTGCAGCAAGCGGTTGGTGTCGCGAGAAAGCAGCTTGAGTATATTGACGATCGACTTTTCAATACTATTTTGCCAGCGTGCCAAACTTTCAGGGGAATTGGCGTTTGGCAATTGATAATTTGCCAATGAAAATAGATAGTTAATGGCCGAAACTTGGTTTTTTTCCTTTTCGTCTTCTTCCTTGTCGTCTGATTTGTCTTCCTCTTCATCGAAGTCGTCTTCCTCTTCATCGAAGTCGTCTTCGTCTTCGTCTTCTTCTTCCTCTTCCTCTATTTCTTCATCTGCTTGTGATTCAGTCACCAGCGATCGCAATTTTTCCTCCGACGCCGCAGCCAAAGCCCTTACAGACTGCTGCATTTTTTGCCGCGCCTCGAAGGACAACTTGAGAAACGACTCCGGTACTGCTTGAGTGCAAAGGTGATAGCAAGCCAAAATTAACTGCTGCCGCACCGCTTGTCCCAACGCAGTTAAATAACCTTCGTAGGTACTGCTAAACTCCAACTTCAAGGCTGCTAAAGCCTCTTCGAGTCCTGCCAAATCTTGCTCTATTCGCTCTCTTGGTCGCACCATATCTCTCGTATAAAATTAAAATAGGACTTATATCATTTCCGGTTACACCAGAATGATGTTGACTGTTGACGGTTGACTGTTGACGCCGTGAACAGTGAACAGTGAACAGTGAACAGTGAACTCTAATTTACTATGCCGATGCTAACGGATTTGATATTACGCAAGTTTTCCATTTTTAGGCTGTCTGTAGTAGTAAGGTTTGCAGTGCCCACACTACAAATATAGTCTGTCGATAAGTCCTATAAAAATTAAAAATTAAAAATGCAAAAAATTGATTTTTCACATTTTTAATTTTTAATTCTCTATCTTAATTTGGGATTATTGAACACCCATTTGGGCTGCCACTTCATCGGCAAAGTTAGCTTCTACCTTTTCAATGCCTTCGCCCAAGACAAAACGCACGAATCGGCGCACTTGGATATTTTCTCCAATTTGGGCGATCGTTTGTTTCACCAACTCTTCCACCGAGATATTCTGATCTTTAATAAAAGGCTGATCCATCAAAGATAACTCTTTCATGCGCTTCTCAATCCGCCCTAGAACAATCTTTTCTTTGATGTTTTCCGGCTTATTGCCCAAGTCATCTTTGCCCATTTCAATTGCCTTTTCTCTTTCGACAACTTCGGCGGGGATATCTTCAACTTTCACGTATTCCACATTCGGGCAAGCTGCAATTTGCATCGCAATATCCCGCACCAACTTTTGGAATTCTTCGCGACGTGCGACAAAATCTGTTTCGCAGTTAACTTCCACCAGCACTCCCACGCGGCCGCCGGTGTGAATGTAGCTGCCTACAAGTCCTTCTGAGGCGACTCGTCCACCTTTTTTACCTGCCGAAGCCAGACCTTTTTTCCGCAGCCACTCAATGGATGTTTCCATATTGCCTTCGTTTTCAACGAGGGCTTTTTTGCAGTCCATCATGCCCGCGCCAGTTTTTTCGCGCAGTTCTTTAACAAGTTTTGCAGATATGTCCGCCATCTTCTTTAAGTTCCCAATCAAAATTAGTTATTAGTCATTAGTCATCAGTCATTAGTCATCAGTCATTAGTCACTAATTTTAATGTTAATGATTAGACCAGAGTGAAGAAATACCCAGTCGATCTTAGTACCGACTTTGTAGGTGTAGCGCCAGAATTAATTCTGACCCTGACACAATGAATGCTTTTGCCAGAGCTCTACTAATGACTTAGACTCGTGCTATGTACAATTAAAAATTAAAAATATCCAACTAAAAATAATAATTATTTTTAATTTTCAATCTTTAATTTTTAATTTCCTGGTGTCAGATTCCGAGGGCAATACTAGCTCTCGGTTTCTTCGCCCTCGGCCTCAGCAGCGTCGTCGGGATCTACATAATCGGGGTCATCCAATTCTTCGATTTCGACATCATATTCCGCGCCTTCGTAGCCACCTTCGTAGTCGTAGTCTTCCTCAGAGTCCCCGCCCTGCTGACCGTGACGACCTTCGTAGATGGCATCAGCCAACTTGCCGACAATCAGCTTGATCGATCGAATAGCATCGTCATTCGCCGGAATCGCAATGTCAACCAAATCCGGGTCGCAGTTGGTATCCAACAGAGAGACGATCGGAATTCCTAACTTTTGGCATTCCAACACCGCATTATACTCGCGACGTTGGTCTACCAGCACCACTCCGTCGGGAATCTTCCGCATAGATTTAATCCCGCCCAGATATTTCTGGAGTTTTGCCATTTCTCGGCGCAGTACCGAAGCTTCTTTTTTCGGCAGCAAATCGAGGGCGCCGATTTCCTCGCGGCGCTCCAAATCCTTGAGGCGCTCCACGCGGGACTTAATCGTCGTCCAGTTGGTGAGCATTCCCCCCAACCAGCGCTGATTGACGTAATAAGCACCGCAGCGTTGAGCTTCTTGGGCTACAATCCCGGCAGCTTGGCGCTTCGTACCCACGAACAAAAACTTTTTGCCTTTTTCTGAGGCAACTCTCATGTACTCGTAGGCGTCTTCCATAAGCTGAGCGGTTTGCACGAGGTCGATGATGTGAACCCCGTTGCGCTCTGTGAAAATGTAGGGAGCCATTTTCGGGTTCCACCGACGGGTTTGGTGTCCGAAGTGAACCCCTGACTCTAACATTTGAGCCAAACTGACTACTGGCATTGTATTTTTAACTCCTAATTCGGGTTAATCCTCCACCCGGTCGTATTTCTGAAGGTTTGCGCCCTAGAAACACCCGAAAACCCGGATGTGCGAATTTAAACAACTTTTCTAGTTTATCACAGCGCGCGCTACTTTTTCTGACAATCTCATATCCGTAGGGTTGGCTTCTCACCTCCTGGTGAGATTTAGGGCGCGGGTTGGGTGCGGGGTACGCACGCTGCGGTTAAAGTTACTTGCAAGGGCTTCTTAAAAACAAAAAATCCAGGTACTAAGGTTGCCAAAGCCTTTGTTCGCTTGTGAGACAATGACGTTGTTGGTGCGCCTCTTGTGCGTTCTACCTTCGATCGAGCTGGTATCCATTTTTTTCGATCGCCAATTCAGTCAGCTTTAGTACCCTGCCCTCTCGATCCGCAAAAATCCCAAAGCTAAAAACGTCATGCCCATACCCATTCTCGTTCTGCTTGAAGTTCTAATTGTCATCGCACTTTCGAGACTTGTAGGTTTAGGATTTCGAGCGATAAAACAACCTCAAGTCATTGGAGAAATTGTCGCAGGAATTATGCTTGGGCCTTCTCTATTTGGCTTAGTTGCACCAGATTTAGCAACAGCACTTTTTCCAGCCGAAGCCGTTCCCTTCCTCAACGTATTGTCTGAGGTGGGGCTGATCTTTTTCATGTTCTTGATTGGTTTGGAATTGAATCCCAAGTACCTCAAAAGCAATTTAGATATAGCGATTTTAACTTCTCACGTCAGCATTCTAGTGCCGTTTTCCCTGGGAAGCATCCTAGCACTGCTGCTGTATCCCATCGTTTCAAATAATAGCGTTTCGTTTACAGCCTTTGCCCTATTTTTGGGCGCTGCCATGTCAATTACTGCCTTTCCGGTGCTGGCAAGAATTATTACAGAACACAACTTGCAGAATACAAAATTGGGGACGCTGGCCCTAACTTGCGCTGCGGTAGATGACGTAACGGCGTGGTGTTTGTTAGCGGTGGCGATCGCAGTTACTCGTACTAATTCGATGATCGGTGCTTTGCCGACAATTATTGAGTCTTTAATTTACATCGGTTTCATGCTGACTGTAGTCCGCTGGTTCTTGCAGCGGCTTTCCAAACACTACAACCGCACGGGCAGATTAACACAGTTAGTGCTCTCCGGCATTTACATGGGAGTTTTAGCTTCTGCCTTAATTACTGAATTGATCGGCATTCATTTAATTTTCGGTGCATTTTTGCTGGGTGCTGCTATGCCTAAAAATGCGGGATTAACCAGAGAATTAGCTGAAAAAACCGAAGACTTTGTACTAATATTTCTGCTGCCCATATTTTTTGCTTATAGCGGGTTGCGGACTCAAATCGGCTTGCTCAACAGCCCCGAATTGTGGCTGCTGTGCGCCGCAGTTTTGGGAGTGGCTATTGTCGGCAAGTACGTCGGGACTTACGTTGCCGCCAGAGTCTGTGGTATAAGCAACCGCGAAGCTTCAGCCCTGGGATGGCTGATGAATACTCGTGGTTTGACTGAACTAATTGTGCTAAATATCGGTCTTTCCTTGGGTGTAGTTTCGCCGCTACTATTTACGATGTTAGTCATCATGGCTTTAGTGACAACTTTTATGACTTCCCCGCTGTTGGAGTGGACTTATCCAAAACGGTTAATTAGATTAGATATTTCCGAAGTAAACTCTGAGGATTCAGAATTAGAAAATTCACCAAAGGCTGACAGCAGCGAAGAAACTGCTAACAAATTGCTGCCCACTTATCGAATTTTAGTACCCGTTGCCAATCCCAGCACGCAGAAAGGTTTACTGCGACTAGCGGTAGCGCTGGCGCAGCCTGCTACTGGTATGGGTGGTGAGGATTTACAGTCGGCGGCGGTTCATCCTCTGAGTTTGATAGAATTAAATGATGACTATGCCTTTGAAAGTACGCCTGCGGAAGCCGATCGCATTATTCAAGAACGTCGCTCGAAATTATCAGAATTGATTGAGAGTTTGGAACTGCCGGAGGCGAGAAAATTCGTACATCCCATCATTCGGGTTACTAATGATGTAGCCAGGGAGACGGCACAAATTGCGGAAATAGATCGCGCTGATTTGATTTTAGTAGGGTGGCACAGACCTACTTTTAGCAGCAACCGTTTGGGAGGACGTGTCGGCCAAATTCTCAGCAACGCTAAGGTGGATGTAGCAATTTTTGTTGACAGAGGCCGGGAAAGGTTGAATAACTTGTTAGTACCTTACGCGGCAAACATTCACGATGATTTGGGTTTAGAATTGGCGCTGAGACTGTTAGTTAATAGCGAGGAACGCCGTTTGACGGTGCTGCGGGTGGCGGTTGACGGGGAAGCTGAAAACGAGCTGAGTTACGATTTTCAGCGAGTGATGGAGCAGTTACCTGTTGAGGTACGATCGCGCATTGAAACTCCGATTGTGGAGGCTGCTGAACCCATTCAAGCAGTAGTAGCGGCTTCGGCTAATGCTGATTTGACTATTGCGGGTACGAGTCGGGAGTGGGGAATTGAGCGGCAAACTTTGGGACAGTATACTGATGAATTGGCTGTGCAGTGTCATTCTTCGCTACTGATTGCGCGGTGTTACGTTAGAGTTCGATCGCACTTGGCATCGGTACTGCCTCAAATGTAGTCAGTTGACTGTTGACTGGTGGCAGTTGTTATTAGTTATTGGTTATTGGTTATTGGTGAGTTAGTACCAATGCCCAATGCCCTGTTTGGCCAATGCCCAATGCCCTGTTTGGCCAATGCCCAATGCCCATGCCCAATGCCCAATTATTAATTAGCAAGATGATCAATCATTTAAGCCTGAAATCACTGGCATTTTACGGGATTGCGATCGGCTCAGTTGCACTGCTGTTTAAAGTAGTAACTGCTTATGGGGAAACAAATTTAAAGGCGGCCCCGGCAATTGCGGGAACTTATCGCTTCGATCCTAAAAATTTGCCCGAATGTCTGAATTCTGATGTTTTGGTATTGACAATCGAGCAATCGGGTGTTTATTTGAGCGGTAATTTGCGATCGAGCAGCAGGGAGGGCAGGGAAAAAACAGCCGAGGAGAAACCTTCTCTATTTGGTAAGTGGGAAACTCAAGGATTGAACTTGTCGGGTGCGGTTCCTAATTTAGCTGGTTGCAGCGACTCCACAGCAACCGGTCAAAACAGTTCTGTTAAAATGCGCGGAATTGTGGAGCAAGAAAGCCTCAAGGGAAAAATTAGTCTAACTGATAAGGCGGCGGCTACTGATTTTACGGCTCAAAGAGAAGCGGTGGTGCAACCCCAGAAGCAGGAACATTGATTGATCCCAATAGAGAATAAGAAATGGGAAATGGGTAATTCTTTGTCGCTTTCCGACTCTCCCCTTCTCCCCTCATGAACCAAGGAATCACAAAGTTGCGGCGGGGTGGGGGAGTGGGCGATCGAACTCCGGCCGCCGGAGCTCGCCTGTGACGGTCGGTTGCTGCTAAATTAGAAAATATACCTAAAAGTCAATGATAAAAATAAAGTATCCCAGAGAAGTTCTTGGTTGAGAATTTGTCTTGCTCAAGACCCCCCGTGCCCGTATAGTTTGTTTGGAATGGATGTTGCCGTGATATTAATGCCGTCAGAAACTTCGCTTACCCAGTCAAACCCGTTAATTTTAGACAGTTTGCCAGACTTGTCGCCCTCCGATGGGGGATGTCCCCGCCGAGCCAGATTGCAAATTGACTTGATGTTGCTGGCGATCGAAGCCTTGTATCTCGGAGGTGCGGAAGAAATGCTGGCAGTGTCAAAGGACCTGGAATTGGAATCAATTATCAAAAATCGGGTTGCCCTTTGGCTGATGCGTAATACTAACCCGCTGAGACGCTACACCCAGCGCCGCTCCCTTACCATTGTGGAGGCAAAAGCGCTGGTGGCGATCGCCTGTAATATGGCGCGTAAGTTAACCGCGACAATTCGGCAGTTGCTGCTAGACTCGCAGCAGTTGCGATCGAAAAATATCCCCCTCAACCAGCACTTGCCACTGGCTGAGTATTTAGAACGCTTTCGAGCTCACTTTCGATCGCGAATGAACCCCAAGCGATCGCTAGTTGCAGCTTACGATTCCGACGACAAGCTCAACGAACTAGCTTTGAACTTGTTGAGCAAACTGCTATTTTGTACAGGCACAGCCGGAATGCAGCGCTTCTGGGTTAGTCTGTTTGATGGAGAAGTTGAATAACAAATGACTATTAGGCGTCAGTACAGTCTGCCAAATTGCACCCTGGTTCTAGAAGGGTTGAGCGATGGATCGGCAGCCAGCCAGTTAGATCTACGGCCGGTGCTTTCCATATTAATGAGCGCTGAATGCTATGTGACCGGTATCGGCGAGCCCCTAAGCGGGGGACGGGAGTTTTTTGAAAGCTTGGTGAGGGCCGTCAGCAGCTACGCTCAAGAATTTATGAGCGGAGTGCATTATCCCGATCGCTACGGCCCGAATGTGGGTATGGTGCAGTTACACAGAATTGACGGGAATGTGCATCGGTTGACCGTTCTACCCGCCTCCACAGGCAGCGCCACCCAAATCGATCAAAAAACAGAACTGTCGGCAAAAGTTGATTTGACGACGGTACAGCTATTTGACTTGGTAGAGGCGATCGATCAGTTTTTTGCCGACACGCAGACACTGCCGGAATTGTCCCTGCAATTAACCCCAATTTCCAGGCGTTATATCAAGTCGGCCGAACCTTTGGCGAAGCGGACTTTACCTGCTGTGGTGGGGGTGTCGAGTTTGGCTTTGGCGGCGATGGCGTTTTTCTTGGTGCCGGTGCCGGAAGTCCAGCGCCAGAGAGATCCGGTGCCGCAGCCCAATCCAGCGGGCCAGAATCAGGGGACGCCGAATCCGGGCGGATCGGGTTCGCCTAATCCCAATCCCACGCCCCCTGCTGACGGTTTGCTGCCTGGGAATCAAACTCCGAACGCTGAATCGATTTCGCCGACTCCGATCCCCGCCCCGCAGCCGGACGCTTCACCTAGCGCCACACCGCAGTCGAGCACTTCACCGGAAAGCACGCCCAGCCCTGTTGCTGAAGGTTTGGCAAGCCCAGATGTGGCAGCCCTGCCAATTACCGATCCAGGGGAAATTGACCTGTTGAGGGGCAAACTTTCCCAGCAAATTGATGGAGTTGTGAAGAATCAGCCTCCGGTTGATGCGGAGTTGGTTTATCGGGTGAGTGTGGCCCCAGACGGGGCGATTGTCGGTTACAAGCCGGAAAATTCGGCAGCAGTCGAGAGATCCGAAACGCCGTTGTCGGAGTTGCTTTACAAACCCATTGGCACCAGGCCCCCTGCGGAACCGCTGGCTGATTTCCGCGTAGTTTTGGCACCAGACGGCAAAGTTCAAGTCACTCCTTGGTAATGGTTAACTGTTGACTGTTAACGGTTAACTGTTGACTGTTAACGGTTGACAGTTGACTGTTGACTGATACCAAATCCCGCTTAAATACTCCCTCAATCTCTTAGTCGGCGGAGGCAGACTTGGTTTTTCTAGTAGCGATTTCATATCGTTTCTGGTTGCATCGGTATTGTTCAAATGTCCAAACAGTCAGTTGTCATATCAATTCCGGTTGTATCGGAATGATGAAACCGCAGAAGACACAGAGGATACAGAGAAAGGGAAGAGAGAGATCAATAATTCCGATGCCAACGGATTTGATATCAATCGCCGAATCATCTACAAACCGATTGCTGATTTAAAGGCCTGTTGGTGCTATCGGCTCAATATCTGGGTCAAATCCTCCGACTTGATTTGTGCGAATTATCCACAAAAATGCTCCCTGTTTTAATAAAACTTTGGCGATTTCATCTTGGGTGCGCCTCGGCAACATTGTTCGGTAACTAATAGCAGCTTTTATCAGGGTTGCTATACCAGCAAAAAAGGTTTTTTTCAGTTCAGAATCAATCCCCGCTAATCTCGAATTTTTTCGCCAATCTGGACGAACAATACCGAGGGGCATTAATACTGTTTCTAAACTTTCTCCTAATGCTACTAACTGGTGAAATCTTTGGGTTTGTGCGTCCGTAGGATGTGTTTTCAACCAGTCTTGAATCTGAGGATTTGACTCTATTTCGGAAGTGATTTTTTTAATTGTCGCGTAAATTGCCTGACTTGAATCTTGGACGCAAGAAGTGGCTGGGGTGACTAAACTTGCACCGGTGCCGTCTCCGCTGCGGTAGCGGGCCATCATGATATCTAGTTGCTGGTTTAATTCGGTTAAAGGCGACAAGGTTATCCCGTCAAAATCGTAGTCGCAACACACGCAGTCTAATTTACAGATGATATCGCAAACCGGGCGATCGCCCAACCAGCCGCGATGCAAGTCTCCCATATAACTTTGCCATTTGCTGGAACCGGCAACAATTCCGTCGGGATTGTGGGCGTAAACTTGTTTGTATTCTATGTCAAAACGCAGTTCGCTGGTAAAGCGATCGCGCACCACTTTTGCTACTCCGAAAGCAAAATGTCCGGTGACAATTCCCAACGGTGGCCGTTCGCCTTTTTTGCCGCCGATACCGCCGAAACTGTGAATCACTATCCCGATATCTCCTTCTTGCCAAGGGGGGATTGAAGCGTTTTCTTTAGCATCATTTGGCGTTAACAATACTCTTTTTGCTTGCCCTTTTTGGGCTGGTGTATTTTCCCAATTTTTGTTGCTTAAATAAGCGAGAGATTTTTTCAGTCCTAAATGTGTTTCATCGGGTGTTAATTGGGCAATTTTGCGGGGTTCGATTGCCTGCACTACAAATACACTGTCTGCGTCTCTTTCGCCGTAAATGTACCAACCGTCTGGATTTAATGGCGATTTTTCGATCAGGTGATTGGTAGACCTCGCTACGCCATTTTTGTCTGGCTGTACTTGTGGAATCCGAATAACTTCGGCGGCGCCGTCAAATTGTCGAGATGTTTTGTTGAAATGCCGGACAATAAATTTGTCGCTGTCGGGTTCTTTTCGCTGTAAAATTGAGACTAAGGCGCAGAAACGTCCGATAATTTGTACTGGTTCGCGATCGATCGTGAGTTCCTGGCGATCGCTGCTGCTATAATTAACCGCAATCACGGGTCTGCGTAGCATCACAGTCACGCTGTCTTCAAGTCTGCTGCCTGCTAGAGTTTCTAAAGGGCCGACATTTCGCCAGCCGTTCAATCTTTCTGGATGGATATTGCCAGCTTTTTGACTTTTTTTAGTTTCTTGTGTGAAGTTTATATCTTGAGTGACTGCGTGGACAAAAAACTGTACTTCGCGATTTGTACTACATTTCAAAAATGCTGTTTTGCCAATAAAACTTTTATACTTTTTGGGGGCATTTATTACTTCAAAAAACACTGTTCCGTAGGGCTGGCGCTGTTCGTTTGAGGGCAAAATTAAGCGTCCGTGCCAAAGGGCGATCGGCTTATAGAGATAGGCAACTGATGCTGAATTCTCGCAGATTATCTCCGGCTCTAAAGCTATTGAAATATCGCTTTTGCCTCCAAAAATAGTAGCAGTTAAATTGCCGTCGCTTTCTACAAATCTGGGTTCTAAAAAAACTTTTTCAGGTTGTGAAATATTAGGGGTTAAATGACCAGTTTTTTTTGTGAATGATCGCCTAAATAGGTGATTGTTCTCGAATTTTGCCTGCAACCAATTGAGGAAAATGCGAAGAAAAATAAACGCTGTTAAACCAAAAACAACAGCTAAAATAATCAGCCCTAGGGTCAAAATGAATTGGTTGAAAGACTGACCTGACAGTAAAACAATGGTTGGCCCGATCCAAGGAAATGCCGCCATAATATCTAAAAACGAGTTTTAGGTTCGATCCAGTCTGTGCTGGCTTGACTGCCGAAAACTAAGGGTTTGTCCTCGGTGACTGCTACCGTTTGCCCTGTCATATCAACTGCACAAAGAGGCCAAGATCGATCGCCCAAATTGCCTGCGCGGAACAGAACTTTTCCGGGACAAACTTGACTCCAACCCAACAATACAGCATGAGTGTAAAGACTGCGAGCGGGAGCAACGGTATAAGTATAATTATCATTTTTGTCCCAAATGACACCGTAGTCGGACATATCCGAAGAGTTGAAAAGTGCTTCAAATTCGCGGGCGAGAATGCGCGAACCGTCTTGATTCCAAGAAACAGGCACTAAAATGGCGATCGTCCCGGACATATCTGTATCATCGCTAGCATACATCCCACTTTCTGCCAGTGGCGAAGCAGCCGCCACTGTTTGCAGTTCCCCGGTTTTGAGATTTTCCACAAACATGACACTGCTAACCCGACACCGGGAGAATTCCGGCTGTACTTGCAACTCAATTCGACTGTAAGCTGCGTATTGGCCGTTAGTTGATACTAGGGATGGACTGCGATAGTAGCGGAGACCTGTGCCGGCAGTGGAGCTCACTTTAGCATGAGTGGCACTAATCCATTCCCAAGGAACGGGATAAGGGCTATTTAAAGGGTCAGTCATCGGTTTTTTTTCCAAAAATTTTACTGAATTATCCAACAGATTCAGGCTGGCACGCAACAAACTAGAAACCAGGTTTCTGCCTCCATGCTTCGCCACTAAACCCCAGATTTATAGAAACCGAGTTTCTTTTTTAGATTTTAGATGGGAGGGCACATCTCAAATCTCAAATCTCAAATTTCCAATCGGATAGGTAAGATAGTATCGAAATTAATCTGGTATGTACACTGAGAGGGATGAAATATGACGCGATCTTTTAACCAAAAACCTTCAATCCCCCCCACTCGCGTCTCCAAGTCGCGGGGAAAAGGTTTGCTTGTACTGTCGCTGATTTTTCGACTGCTGCTGCTGGGGGTGGGCAGCGGTTTTGCGTGGGTTTTGGGGATGGCGATCGCTCAAATTTATCCGTCAGGCGCGACGGAAATGCCGGTGGCAGAGAGATTGCTGCGTGTAACTCAAAATTTGACCTCCAGCCCGAAACGCGCCCCAGCAACGCCAATTCCGGCGCTTCCGCCACCAACCGCTACACCGACTCCGCAGTCAAAAGTCAGTCCTGCCCAGAGAGAGAAATTGCAGTCGGATTTGAGACAGTTGCAGGGCGAACTCAACGCGCTGATTGGTCGCACGGCGGCTTTGGAGAGTCAGTTGGGCAGCAGCCGCCCGACGGAAACTTTGGAAAAGCGTTTGCAGTTGATGTCGCGGGAATTGGCGTCGCCGGAAACGGCGGCAACTCTTGCCCCTGCTTTACCGGCGATCGGCAGCAGCCCCAGTCTGAACTCTGAAACGGTGAATACTGCCCCACAGAATGCCAATAATCGGGTGTTTGGGGGGGATGGGCTGATGGTGACTCTGCCCAGCGATGTTTTGTTTGATACTGGCAGCATTTCTTTGCGCGCGGGAACTAATGCGATTTTGGACAATTTGGTGGCGGAGTTGAGCAATCACGAGGGGGCAACTGTGCGGGTTGCGGGCCATACTGACGACGCGGGGGAAGCGGCGGATAATCGCAATGTGTCGTTTGCGCGGGCTCAGGCGGTGGTGCAGTATTTGTCGGGTGTACTCGGTCAGAAGTATCATTGGGTGGCGATCGGCTATGGGGAAAGTCGCCCTTCGGTGGATAATAGTTCCGATACTAATCGGCAGCGCAACCGTCGCATTGAAGTGGCAATTAATCCTTAGTTTTTAGCGATCGGTAATCACTCACCAGTCATTAGACTTATTGCATAAATATTTTGATTGAGATGCTACCCCCATTTCCTCATTTCCCCATCTTCACCGCTATCACGCCGAAGGTGTAAGAGGTGGTAAGTCAGAATTATTTTTAGCCTGATTTATTGCCTCTCGATGTTCGCTCCTAAGTTTGGGTTTTAAATACAAGTTTTCAATCAAAGCTGCCACTCCCGCAAACCAAGGTGGCACAATTACTGCCCCAATAATTCCCAATACTTGTACGCCTCCCAACACAGACAGCAATTGATACAAAGGATGCACCCCAACCGACGAACCAACAAGCAAAGGATCGAGGACGTAAGTTTCCAAGTTTTGGATGATTACAAATAACAGCAATACCCACAAAAGTACCCAGCCACCTTTAGCTAATGCTACGATTAATGCTGGTACTGCTCCCAATACTGGCCCGATGAAGGGAATCAGGTTTGTCACACCGGCGATCGCACCCAAGCCTAAAGCAAATTCCGGCATTCCCAAAATGCTCAAACCTGTGGTAATAAATATCCCTAAAATGCCCGAAACTAAGACTCTGCCTCGAATATAACTCCCCATTCTTTGACCGATTGGCGCCGCTTGTGAAGCTAATTTTGCATCCCAAGGTTTCGGGAAAAACTGCACCAAACTTTTGATTAATGTGTCGCTGTCGGCAACCATGTAACCTGAAATAAATAATGCTAAAACTAAGCTGAAGAAACCGCCGAGAATGCCTCTGGTTAAACTGTACGATCGCAAAACCAGTTGTTGACTCGATCGAATCAGCCAATTAGTCAGCGATTGAGTGTCCACCAACTGACCTACTAAGGCAGGGGCATCGTCGGTTAGGCGACTCAATACATTAGTTGCTAAGGTTTCCAGGCTTTCAACATAAACTGGTAGCTGCCGCAGCAGTAACTCTATTTGTTCGATTACCGTTGGCCCGATTAACACTACCGTCCCGCTAAATCCGCCGATGAGAGTTAAATAAACCATAATCACCGCCAGCCAGCGGGGAACGCGCATGGTTTCGGCCCAATTCACGATCGGGACGATCGATGCGGCCAGCACAACTGATATCATCAGAATTACTAGCAGGCTCCGCAATTGCCACAGCAGGACTAGGAGCAAGGACGATGCTACAATTAGCAGCAAGTTAGGTAAAGAAATAGTTATCCGCTGTTCTGACATGATTAAGTAATCAAGGTTTGTATTCGGGCTTATGTCATCCCGCAGGGCGGGTTTATTTATATTCTCATTTACCAAATATATGTCGGGTAAAACCCGCACTTACTCATATTATAATAAAAAGTAACATCGGTTCAAAAAAAAATAATATGCAACCCCCATATTCAACCCAAGATTTCTCCACCATCTCATCTATCAAATCCCCAACGCTGTTTTACGAATGGCAAAATTATCGCTGTGCTTATGAAGTTTATCACCCAACTACTGCGACAGAAGATAGCATCCCTTTGTTGTTAATTCATCCGATAGGAGTTGGTTTGTCAAGAATCTTTTGGCATAGATTTTGTGAGAGTTGGTACAAAGCAGGGAACACTAATCCGATTTATAATCCCGACCTTTTGGGCTGCGGCGATTGCGAAATGCCGGCTGTGGCTTGCTATCCAGACGATTGGGCCGCACAGTTGCAGTATTTCTTGGAAACTGTAGTCAAAAAACCTGCGATCGTACTCGTGCAAGGTGCTTTACTGTCTGTAGGCTTGGCTTTAGCAAAAATGCAGCAGGAAAGGGGCTCAAATTTAATTCGCGGCTTAGTCCTCGCAGGGCCTCCCGCTTGGGCGGTAATGAACAAACATTCGACCGAAAGACAGCAACGGATTGTCTGGAATTTGTTAAATTCTCCCTTGGGAAATGCTTTTTACCGCTACGCCAGACGCGCTGAGTTTTTGCGTTCTTTTTCTGTGAAACAACTGTTTGGCGATGCGGCAAAAGTTGACAGCGAATGGTTGGATGCTTTGCAGGCTGGGGCGGCAAATCCTGACAGCCGTCACGCGGTTTTCTCGTTTTTAGCGGGGTTTTGGCGCCAGGATTACAGCGATACGATTCAAAAGTTCGATCGACCCGCACTCATTGTGATGGGAGAAAAAGCCTCAAGCATCAGTCAAGCGGGTAAGGAAGAGAAACCGGATGAAAGATTAGCGCAATATTTAACAACTTTTCCCCATGCTGAAGGTTTATTAATGCCGGGGCGCAATGTTTTACCCTACGAATCAACCGCAGAATTTGTCGCGGCTGTTGCGGAGTTTGTCAATGGGAGTTTTTAACCGCAGATATCAGCAGATGAACACAGATGAACGCGGATGGAATTTCATCTGCGTTCATCCGCGTTCATCTGCGGTTAAAAAACTCTAAATTTCAACTCCTGTGCCAGATGGTTGTACCATCCTTTTGATCGATCAAAGTAATCCCATTATCCTTAAGTTCGTTGCGAATGCGATCGCCCTCAGCAAAATCCCTCGCTTTTCGGGCATCTTTCCGCTGCTGAATCATCGCTTCAATCTCCGCATCACTCAAACCGTCAACAGCATCATTGCTATCACTTTCCGGCTGAACTTCTAAACCCAAAACTCCCGCCAAACTCACCAAAGTTACCCATTTTTGCTGCAACAAATCTGGCGAAGTTTCTGTTTTTCCCTGATGCACTAAAATATTGCCTTCTTTGGCCAATTCCTTAGCCAATTCAAACAAAACCGTCACAGCGCCGGGAGTATTGAAATCATTGTCCATCGCTGATTGGAATTCCTGCACAGCTTTGCCATCCTGTCCAGTTTTCTCAACGTCCCAACTTAGTTGAGAATTATATCGAAGGCCAAACAGCAAACCTTCATTGATGGTATTCCAGCCATTTCGAGCGCTAGCGATCGCCTCTTCGGTAAAATCAATTTGACTGCGGTACTGCGCCATCAACGCAAACAGCCTCACCGCCATCGGTTCCACCGCTTTTGACTTCTCGCTTCCTTCCTTCTTACTCCCCCCCTTACCAAGGGGGGGCTGGGGGGGGTTAGATTCCAAATCACCCGACCAATTCCCCTCCAACAAATCGCGAATTGTAATAAAATTGTGCAAAGATTTCGACATCTTTCTGCCATTGACAGTCACAAAAGCATTGTGCATCCAATAATTAGCAAGTGACTTGCCCGTCGCGGCTTCAGATTGAGCAATTTCGTTTTCATGGTGCGGAAAAGTTAAATCGGAACCGCCGCAGTGAATGTCAATTGTTTCGCCCAAGCAATCGCGCACCATCGCCGAACATTCGATGTGCCATCCGGGGCGACCTTTTCCCCAAGATGAATCCCAAGCAGGTTCTCCCGGTTTAGCACTTTTCCACAGGGCAAAATCAGAGGAATCTTGCTTTTTTTGAGCTTCTATTTCTGCGGTTTCCAATCTACCGCTAGCCCCTGCCTGCATTTCTTCCAACTTGCGGCCGGAAAGTTTTCCGTAATCGGCAAACTGCCTCACCTTGTAGTAAACGTCGCCGCCAGACGCATAGGCATAACCTTTATTTTCTAATTCGTGAATCAGCCGTTTAATGCCGTCCATTGTATGGGTGGCGCGGGGATATTCATCGGCCCTGAGAATATTCAGCTTGTCCATATCTACAAAATATTCCTCGATGAAGCGTTCCGCCACGGCTTCCATTGTGGAATTGGTTTCGCGGGCGCGGTTGAGAATTTTGTCGTCAATATCTGTAAAATTCTGCACGTAGCGCACATCGTATCCCCGCCACATCAGATAACGCCGCACCATGTCCCAAACAATGTAAGCGCGCGCATGGCCGACGTGGCAGTAATCGTATACCGTAACGCCGCAGCAGTACATCCGCACCTTTGGGGGTTCGAGGGGTTCAAAAGGTGATTCGCGACGGGTCAAGCTGTTGTAAAGCGTTAGGGGCATGGGATTTGAGATTTGGGATTGAGGTACTGCTCTAATTTATTATATTGCTGTTGGTGAATCTTGCGGTGTCATTACCAAACATCTGTTAAATCTAAGACAAATCCCGGTAACACATCTTCCCCTGACAAAGTGCTGGGATTATCTAATATTTCCCCATCCTGATTTTGTCTGTATATCTCGACTTTCTGGTTTTTGCGATCGATTAACCATCCCAAAATGGCTCCATTTGCGATGTATAGCGGTTCTCAAGAAAGTGAAATACACGGGCTAGTTCGATGCCCCATGCTTTTATGCCCGATGCCCAATCCCCAAGAGCACCTCATGTTACTGAGAAAGGCTATATTCCAGCATTTTTTCTGGCAATGGTTCCAGGTTGTCAGACTTAGAACGCAATACAGATTCAGAAGAAATAGCGACCTTAGAAGGGAAGAGAGAAAGTAGTACGTCAACAGATGCTAGAATATGTCAGCCCCAAAGTTGCCTTTTTTTATCCAAACAGTAACCAAAACGGTTAAAGGGCGATCGCGCACGCTTAACAGTTATTTACAGTTTGTAGGGGGGAGTTGACAGTGAAATATAAAGAAAAAAATAGTTTCAAAACAGGAGTCAAATGGCTACTGTGGTCTAGTTTTCTCACTCTAGGCATCGGCGGCTTATTTGCCTACGGGTTATATCAAAATCGACCTCCCGAACCCATAGGAGTGCGCTTGATACCCGTCAAACTTGGCGATATTGAAGATACGCTTAATGAAAGCGGCACTATTGAATTGGCTGGTCAACAAACTCTTAAATCTCCCGTTGATGCTACTGTTGATGAAGTGTTAGTAAAAATCGGGCAAAATATCACATCGGGTCAGAACTTAATCACTCTTCGTAATCCCCAAAAACAAACAATTCTCAGCCAGCAAGAGTTGGCGATTCAAAAAGAAAAACTCACTCTAGAAAGCTTACGCCAAAAACTTGTCGCAGCCCAGGAAACGCTCAGTATCGCCCAAGGGAGAGTTCAAAATTATAAATCCGGGCAAAATAACAATTTATTAGAAATTAAAAAACAGGAAATTGCCTTAGCAAATAATCGCAAAAAAGTTGTTGACGCTGAGGTGGTTTTGGCTGCTTCTGAGCGGAAACTTACCGAGCAAAAAGCCTTATTTGCAAGAGGTTATATTGCGGGAAATGAAGTGCGATTCCAAGAAGACGAAGTTCGCAATGCTAAAGTCAGTTTACGAAACGCACAGTCTCAAATCAACACCGATCTGCTCGAACTCAAAAGTCGGCAAATTCAGCGACAAGATAAAGAGCAAGAACTTCAGCAACAAGTGATCGCTGCTCAGTCAGGAGTGCGACAAGCTCAGTTAGATTTTGCTACAAATAGCCCCAATCTCCAAAGCTCTCTGCTTGAGTACCGAGAAAAAGAACAGGAACTAAAAAACAATGTGGTGACTGCATCTATTGATGGCAAGGTACTTAATATTCAAGTTAAAAATGGCGACGGAGTGCTGCGTGGAACAGAGCTTTTGACATTAGGCGACCCTTCACAAGAACTGGTAAAACTACAGCTTTCTACGCTCAATGCTGCTAAAGTTAGACCCAATCAGTCCGTTCGCATCAGCATTATTGGTCCCAATTCTAAGCAGTTTTCAGGAAGAGTAGAAAGCTTGTATATTCTTGCTCAAAGTGGTGATAGTAAAGGAAATGACGGCTCTAATCAAGGCAGTCAACCAACGGTTCCTGCAACAGTAAGACTCGATGCTCCAAGCCGGACTTTGATTCCAGGGAGTCAAGTGAATGTGGAGATCATGTTGCAGCAGCGCCAGAAGGTAGTAGTTTTGAATACGGAGGCAATTGTGCGATCGGAGTCTAAGCCTTTTGTGTGGATTCGTGACAGTCAAGGCAAAGCCCAGAAACGGTCAGTTACATTAGGTTTAGAAGGATTAACTCAGGTGGAAGTAACTTCCGGTTTGCGGCCAGGTGACAGTGCTGTGATACCCCCTCCTGAACCTTCCTTAAAGCCAGGAACTCCTATTCAGGAAGAAAAAACAACTAAAAACAAAGAAAAAACAGACGGTGACGATCTGGAATAAAAATTAAAGAGTAGGATCAAATCAGCTAATTTTATTAATGTACGAAATGGTGATTTTTGATTTTTAATTACTTATGAGCCTTTCTCCTTTAGACCTCCTCCGCCTTACTTGCATTTCCCTAAGTGGCAATCTTTTGCGATCAGCCCTAACTACAGTCGGAGTTTTTATGGGTGTAGCTGCGGTCAGCGCAACGCTGCAAGTAGGCAATATTAGTCGCGCCGTGATTGCTGAACAACTAGCCAAGCAAGAAGCGCCTCAAGTTAAAATCTTTATGTGGGATGGCTTAGGTTTGAAGTTAGAAGATATGGAATTTTTGCGGCAGCGGCTGAACAGCATTCAGGCGATTAGCGCATCAAATGGGTTCTATTTCGAGGGCGGCAAAGTTGTATTTCAGGCTGAAGAAGCAGAACCAGAGATGATTGCCGTTTCTCAGGACTATTTGCTGACATCGGGGCGGCAGTTAATGGGGGGACGGTTTTTTTCGCCTACTGATTTTGCTGACTATCGACCAGTAGTGGTAATCGATGAATTGCTAGCCACAAAACTTTTTAAAGGTGACGCGGAACCTGTAGGTCAACGGATTTATGCTGCTCGCAGACCTTACATTATTGTCGGCGTGATGGAGAGCAAGCAAGGTTCTTTTGGCAAACCAACAGGTGAAATGTTGGTGTCGATGTCGGTTTACAAGGCTATAACAGGGAGCCAGAGAATTAACTCAATTTCGGTGCGTCCTTACAATCTCAAAGATATTAAAGGGATGGAAAAGCAGGCAAAAAAGGTGTTGAAGCAGCGCTTTCCAAAGGCAGAGGTTTATGTTTTGAACAATATTAAGAAAATTTTGGAGCAGCAGGAAACTCTGGAACTCTCTTCGCGGGGACTATTGGCGGTGGGGGTAATTTCGCTATTGGTGGGAGGGGTTGGTATTGCTAATATTACGATCGCGGCGGTGATGGAACGTACCCCCGAAATTGGTTTGAGACGTGCGATCGGAGCTACTCAGCGGGATATAATGTTACAGTTTATTTTAGAAGCAGTTATTTTAAGTTTAGTGGGGGGAATTGCTGCTATTGTGACGGTACACGGGTTAACGGTGGTAGTTGCGAATACTTTTAAGTTGCCTTATAAATTTGACAGCAACACAGCAGCTTTGGCTTTAGGATCGGCATTAGCTGTGGGAGTGGGAGCTGGATTTCTCCCGGCTCTGCGAGCTAGTCAACTCGATCCTGTTAAAGCGCTGCGTCAAGGGTAGTCATCCCGTAGGAAATCGCCAGAGCATTACTGGCAGAAATAACTGGAGTTAGCATGACTGAGCAACCGCACGAAGATTATCTCCCAAATAGCGATTCCCCTGCTCGCTACGATATTCCTTGGATATTTCGTTTTAGCCTAGTTATGCTTGCAATCTGTGGGCTATTGGCGATATTTGCTGTTGCTTTTAAGTCGAGTTCAACAGTCAAAAGTGATGTTAGCTCTAAATCTGCGATCGCGCCCAAAATTCTGCCACTTCCCACTGAAAAATATCTCCCACACCTCCCAAATTTACCACAAAATCAGGCGCTCATTAAACCCCCAAATCAGAGAGAAACGCTAACTACAAACCAGAGAATAGTTATTCCTCAATTCCCGCGAGAAAATCCAACAAGTAAAATCAAAGACTCACCAAATCCCAATTCCCAAGTATTAACAACTTCTACTCAAAAAAAAACTGTTCAACCAGAATTAATAGTTATTTCTGAATTTCCACAAAATCCAGAAATAACATCAGAACCAATACCTAAAAATAGCCAAAATTCAACTATTCAAAAGCAATCTATAGCGGATGAATTAGGGGTTGAACTGACACTAGCGGAAGTTGTATTTTTAGGCTTAGAAAACAACAGAGATATCAAAAATAAATACCTCGAACGCATCGCCCAAAAACAAGATTTAGCCGTAGCAGAAGGCTTATTTGTCCCTATTTTTACACCGAAACTGTCCGTGTCATCAATTCGTTTGAGGAATGGGGGAAGAGTCGCCACTACTGGCGAAGTCGATTTATCTGCCCAGGTGAGTGTCAAAATTCCCACAGGAGGAAATATAAGTTTTGTGTGGAGTGGTAAACAAGGACAAGATGCTAATAATTTTGGCATTAATAGTGAAGGTTCTTTAAGTCAAAATCTAACGTTAAATTTTACGCAACCTTTGTTAAGGGGAGCTGGAGTTGCTGTCAATCGAGCACCAATTGAGATTGCTCGCCTGAGTGAAAAAATAAATACTCTGAGTTTGAAATCGACGCTAATTAAGACAATTACTGAAGTAATTTTAACCTATAGAGAGTTGATTAAGGCTCAGGAACAAGTTAAAATTTCACAAAGTTCTCTGGAAATTGCCCGTCAAGAATTGGAGACTAATCAGGTTTTGATTGAGGCAGGAAGGCTAGCAAAAGTTGAGATTTTTACAAGTGAAAAAGCTGTGGCAGATCAGGAAGTGACAGTATTAGCTAGTGAGGAGCAACTGAAGAAGGCAAGATTAGCACTGCTGCAAGTTCTAGACCTCGATCGCAATCTTAATATCACAGCAAGAGAAGCTGCTGCTGTACAGACTAACCCTCTGGATTTCTATAAGATTCTACCATTAGCTCTGTCAAATAGTCCTGATTACTTACAAGTACAGCTCGACCGGGAAATCGCTAAATATAAGTTGCTCGTAGCGGAAAATAATCGAAAATGGAAATTGGATGTCAATGCAAGTATTAATAATAATGCTACTAATCTTTCAGACAGCAGCTCTGATTGGAGAGCGGGACTGGTTTTAACTCGCGAATTGGGAAATAGAGGAATTGAGCGAGATTTTCAGAATAGTCGTGTTAACCTATTACAAGCTGAGAATATTTTAAAGGAGTACAATCAAAAGCTGGAATTTGAGGTCAGAAATGCAATTAGAGATATAAATTTGAATCTTAAGCAAGTAGAACTAGCTCAAAGGTCAAGGGAGTTAGCGCAAAAGCAATTAGAAATAGAGAAAGACAAGAGAAGATTGGGAGTGGGAAGTTCTCGGAGTATCGATATTGTGAATTTTCAGAAGGATTTAATAGAGGCTAGAAATGCCGAACTTAATGCGAGAATTGCCTACTTTAATGCTTTGACAAATCTTGATAAAATAATAGGTACTACTTTGGAGACTTGGCAGGTGAGGATTGAAAATGAATAATGATGTTAGTTAGTTGTTATCGGATTGAATGAGACTTGTCAGTAATTCCCACTAGCCTCCATCGGAGCGGGAGCGGTAGAATTAGCCGTCAAGCAAATAGGTACAAGGCTAAAAATTTCATTCTTCACAGTAGAAATCTGAAAGTGTTTCTCAAATGTTACAACTGCGTTGTGCCTACTTGAATGGTTAATTTGCAGTCTAATATTTTTGCAAAATCGGGATGCTCCCGCGAAGCCTTCTTGTTAGAAGGATTATATAGAAAGTCTTCCACTTTGTCATATTCGCAAAGACATATCCATTCTAAACGATCGCCCCCACCCTCCAAACCCATCAAAAGCCCCCTCTCCCCATTTGTCATCACATCCTGACATTCGCTTCAACACCGATCCCCCAAATCTCCCGAATGTCAAGATTCCCTGACATATTGATCCCCAAAATCACGAAAATGCGTATAAGTACCCAGGATTGAGGCAAAAGACCCCTTGACCCGATCGCAACTTGTCTGCAACATTAAGTCATGACAAAGCGATCCCAAAGAAATGCTTCGATTAAGCAGCCCTGGGAGTCGAATAGCGCGTGTGCTGCCAGCACAGCGTTGCTAGCAGCACCGATCGCACTCACAAAATCGATCTTGTCAATCAAGAATCGACAGATAAAGCTTTATTCAGATCGGACGGTGCGCGCAGAAGCCAATAAGTCCAAACCCCCGATCGCATCGGGAAAAGACAAGCTAAAAACAAGCAAGGCTTCAAAGGTTGGAGAGATTTGGAAGCTCGATAATATGTAGATTTAAAAGAGTTTCTAACTCAAAAAGTCAACACATTTGTGTTGAAAGGAAAAATCTAACCCGCAATCCTAAATTAGTGGAGAACCAACTCATGGCAAAAGAACGCCCACCATTAGAAGAGATGACTTTGCGACAACTCCGCAGAGTTGCTAGCGAATGTGGAGTCTCTCGCTACAGCCGAATGCGGAAATCGCAACTCCTGGCATCAATTCAAGAAATTCAGCGCACCAAATTTTCCTACAGCCCATCTCGCAAACTAGAGGCACAAGAAGCAGTGGAAGCAGCAAAGTTTGAACTAGGTCAAGAAGATAGAACAGGCGGTTCTTTGTCGTCTGTAGATGAAGGTTTAGCAGATTTGCCCAACGGCTACGGCGAAAGCCGGGTGGTGTTAATGCCACGCGATCCAGAATGGGCCTACACTTACTGGGACATTCCCAACGATCGCAAAGAAGAATTGCGCCGCCAAGGAGGACAACAACTCGCCCTGCGGATCTACGACGTTACAGATGTTAACCTCGACATTCAAAGCCCGCACAGCATTCAAGAATATCCCTGCGACGAATTGGCGCGGGAATGGTACGTGCCAATCCCCGTGAGCGATCGGGATTACGCGATCGACATCGGCTACCGCTGTGCAGATGGCCGCTGGCTGGTATTAGCTCGATCGGCAGAAGTCCGCGTTCCTCCCGTCTATCCCAGCGACTGGATTGAAGACCAATTCATCACCCTCGACTGGGAAGAAGAATTGCAAGGCAAAACCTTCGCCGAACTGGTTCCTCCGGCAAAGAAAATGGCACAAGCAGCCAATGGCTTCGGTTACAGCACCGAAAACGCTATCTACGAACAAATCTTCGGCATGGCAGAATCTGCCGAATCCCTGCGCGTAGCCGGTTCTATTTTCGGTTCTATGCAGCACGTTGCCGGTTCCGTCCAGCAAGTCGGCATCCACGAACAAGCTCTCAGTTCCTACGTGTTCCCCTCCGGCGTCGGAATGTGGGCGGCTCCCACCATGTCCGGCCTCACCGCGTCGGGTGTCGGTATGTCCGGCCTCACCGCGTCGGGTGTCGGTATGTCCGGCCTCACCATGTCGGGTGTCGGTATGTCCGGCCTCACGATGTCCGGTTTCGGTATGTCCGGTGTTGGTATGTCGGGAGTTGGCTTCGCCGCCCCGATGCGCCCCCGCCAGTTCTGGTTAGTTGCTGATGCCGAATTGATCGTTTACGGCGCCACCGAACCCGACGCTACCGTCTACGTAGGCGGACAGCCGATTAAACTCAATCCGGACGGCACTTTCCGCTTCCAGATGTCCTTCCAAGACGGCTTAATCGACTATCCGATTTTTGCAGTAGCCGCAGATGGCGAACAAAACCGCGCCATCCACTTGAAATTCAACCGCGAAACCCCAGAACGGCGCACCAATACCAAGCAGGATGCTGTTGTGGAATGGTTGGGCTAATCGCAAAGGTTGATCGATAAACGGGCGATAGTGCAGGTTTGTGCCAATTTTTTAACCATCACAAGGCATAGCCTCAGCCGATCGTGATTTGTTAAGGTTAATCCCAGACAACAACCCATAACACCCCCTATACACCGTTCTCCTATTTTGAGGAGCGGTGTTTTTTGTATTTAGAAGGAAGAAGGAAGTTCGGCAGCGGATTCTGTAACGGATGTAACGGATATAACGGATACACGGAAGAAGGAAGAAGGAAGAAGGAAGAAGGAATAGGGAATAAGCTGTTACGCATTTAAATTGGAAATTCGGGACAGGCTAGAAGCCCGTCCCACAAAAGTTTTATTGATTTTTGACACACAATTTAAATGTTGAACAGCTAAGGGAAGAAGGAATAGGGAAGAAGGAATAGGGAAGAAGTTGCAATCAACCGTTTATGTTTGTGCGATTAAGAACGTCCTAATCATCTTGGCGGTTGCTATACAAAACCCGGTTGCTGGGTGTCAAAAGTGTGTAATACAAAATCCGGCTTTAATACCCCGTTGATTCTTTAGTCTCAAGCGAGAGGGACGAAAGTTTGACTCTTGAGCTGTTTCAACCGCCGACTTTTATCAAGTCAGACAATTCTCTCAATATCTATCTGTAGATAGATGTTTACTTAAATCCCATTCTCGCTAGTTAAATCAAAATTTGCACTCTTCACTCAAGCATTATTAAGTAAGCTAAAGTTTACTTAAATTTTTATTGCATAAACTCGGTAAATCCAGCGAAACAAAAGAAAGCGAGTTATGAGAGAAAGAAGGCGATCGCACCGCCATTTCTCAAAAGCAAATGCAAAAAATAAATTCCCCGCAGCAACGAAGCCAGAAGCGTCCCCGTCTTTTAGCCTTATTCGCTGTCACATTAGCCACCGTCTTGCTTTTATTTATTCTGCCGGCACTGACTCAACAGCCAGTCGTGCTCACCATGTTAATGCAAGGTCAAGACCTTGTTAACTGGAAACCCTTTGTCAAAGAATTTGAACAGAAAAACCCCAAGATTCGCATCAACCTCATAGAAGGGCCTTTTGACAGCAACCTCATAGAAAATCTTTACACATCTGCCTTTCTTTTAGGCGAATCGCCCTACGACATCATCAACATGGATATTGTCTGGGTTCCCAAATTTGCAGCCGCAGGTTGGGTAAGCGATTTGACAGATAGAATTCCCCCCGAACAACTATCAAAATTCATCCAAGGTAACGTCGAAGGCGGGCGGTATCGGGGCAAACTTTACCGAATTCCCCATGCTTCCGATGCCGGAATGCTTTATTACCGCAAAGACATTTTAGAACAAGCGAAAATTCCAGCGCCGAAAACTTTTGAAGAGATGGTAAAAATCTCTCAAAACTTGCAGAAACAGGGAAAAGCAACTTGGGGTTATCTGTGGCAAGGCAAACAATACGAGGGAGTATCTGCGATGTTTGTCGAGGTACTCTCTGGTTTTGGCGGCTTCTGGGCAAACCCTCAAACTTTTGAAGTTGGGTTAGATAAACCGGAGGCAATTAAAGCAGTGGAATTTCTCAAAAATACGATCGCCTCTGGCATTTCTCCTCCGGGTGTCACCACCTACGGCGAAGAAGAAACCAGGCTTTTGTTTCAAAATGGCAAAGCGCTGTTTTTGCGAAACTGGCCGTATGTTTGGAAGCTGGCAAATGCCGAAGGATCGAATGTTAGAGGCAAAATTGCGATCGAGCCAATGCTCAGCAGTACCGGTCAAACAGGCGGTTCCTGCTTGGGCGGCTGGGGCTGGGGAATTGCCAAAACCTCAAAACATCCAGAACAAGCCTGGAAAGCAATTCAGTATCTTACCAGCGAGGAAACCCAACGCAAATTTATTTTACAAACTGGTTTAGTTCCCAGTTACAAATCCTTATTTACCAACAAAGAAATAGTCGCCAAATATCCCCACTACCCGCAACTGCTAAAAGTAGTGGAACGATCAGGTTTGCGCCCGCCCCTGGCACAATACGCTCAAGCTTCTGATATTTTGCAGCGTTATTTGAGTTCAGCTTTTACCGGGATAATGAGTGCAGAACAAGCAATGAAAGCAGCAGCTAGCGAAACTCGCAATTTATTAGGTAGTCTGAAACAACCCCAAGCTTCGTAACTTCTTGCTTTCAGAGCGATCCCCCCTAGCCCCCTTAATAAGGGGGGACTGGAACCTTTAAAGTATTTTTTCAAAAGGGAAGAAGTGGAGCCTTCAAAGTCCCCCTTATTAAGGGAGATTTAGGGGGATCGAGACTCGGCTACAAGCGAGAGATACAAAGTCCATCTTATTAATATAAAACGAGAAAAAGGTGAACAATATGCAATTAGACAAGATGCGACAGCGCGAACAAAAAACCGGATGGATATTAGTAGCACCAGCTTTAATAATTCTGATGCTAGTATTTGCTTACCCAATATTGCGCGCTTTTTGGCTGAGTTTATTCACCCAAAACCTCGGTACAGAATTAAAGCTGGTTTTTTCCGGTTTTGCTAACTACAGTCGAATGTTAGGCGACGGGCGTTTCTGGCAAACTTTAGGCAACACCACAGTATTTACAGTCGCCTCTGTTTTACTGGAATTAATTCTCGGTATGGGCATTGCCTTAGTCTTAAATCAATCCTTCGCAGGGCGCGGCATTGTTCGCACAATTTCCCTACTACCTTGGGCGCTGCCGACTGCATTGATGGGAGTAGCTTGGGCGTGGATTTTTAACGACCAATACGGCGTAATTAACGACATTTTAAGGCGTTTGGGATTGATTCAAAATAGCATTAGCTGGTTGGGAGATCCGACTTTGGCAATGATGGCAGTAATTACAGCCGATGTCTGGAAAACTACGCCCTTTGTCAGCTTACTTTTACTAGCAGGATTGCAATCAATTCCCGGTGATTTGTACGAAGCCCACGCCATTGACGGCGCGAGTAGCTGGCAGAGTTTCCGTCAAGTTACCGTGCCCCTGCTGATGCCCCAAATTGTGATTGCTTTGCTGTTTCGCTTTGCCCAGTCTTTCGGCATTTTTGACTTGATTCAGGTGATGACGGGTGGGGGGCCGGCGGGGGCAACGGAGACGGTTTCTATCTACATTTACAGCACGGTAATGAGGTATTTAGACTTTGGGTACGGGGCGGCTTTGGTGGTGTGTACTTTTTTGATGTTAGTGGCAGCAGTTGCGATCGCCGCTTACCTGTTATCGAGAGCCCGCACCAATGCAGCAGGAGGAAACTAAGACGATTTTAGATTTTAGATTTGAGATTTTGGATTTTAGATAACCAACAGTTGCACTTTTATTTCATTGGTATAAATTATGTCGATCGCCCGCGAAAAACCTCCCCAAAAAACCTTTAACATCCGGCAATTAATCTTGCCAATCTCGGCGATATTAATCGTGGCATATTTTCTCGCACCCATCCTCTGGCAAGTGTTAACTTCTTTCAAGGTAAATGCAGATATTTCGGCGATTCCAAACGTCTACATTCCCAAACGAATTACTTTCGAGCATTACCTGTCGCTGTTCCAGCGCCGCCCGTTTGCACTTTACATTTTAAATAGCGCTTTTGTGTCGATTACTTCAACATTGCTGTGTTTAGCAGTAGGCGCTCCCGCAGCTTACGCTTTAGCCCGGTTGCGGCTGTGGGGCGAGAGAATCATCCTGGCAACTGTGACGATAGTTACCCTATTTCCGGCGGTGCTGCTATTTTTGGGACTGCTGGAAATTGTCAAAGCTTTGGGTTTAGGGAATAATTATTTAGCATTAATTATTCCTTACACTGCTATCAATCTGCCTCTGACAATTTTGGTAATGCGAAGTTTTTTTCAACAGTTGCCAAAAGATTTGGAAGATGCGGCTAAAGTAGACGGATACAACACTTTCCAAATGCTGTGGCCAATCGTACTACCGATGACATTTCCGGCGTTAGTCACAACTGGAATTTTGACATTTATTTCAGCTTGGAACGAGTTTATTTTTGCACTAACATTTATGACTCGCGAATCTCTGAAAACTATTCCTGTCGCCACGGCTCAACTCAGCGGGGTGTCAGTATTTGAGATTCCTTACGGCCCGATCGCCGCAGCTACCGTTTTGGGAACTTTGCCCTTGGTTTTGCTGGTTTTGGTGTTCCAGCGGCGCATTGTTCAGGGTTTAACTGCGGGGGCAGTAAAAGGATAAATCGATTTTAGATTTTAGATTTTAGATTTTAGATTGAACTGGTTCCGGGGCTCTTGCTGGGAACGAGTCAAACAACACAGTTAACAGTTAACAGTCAACAGTTAACAGTTAACAGTCAACAGTCAACACTTTAAAAATCATGGCAAAATTGCAACTCAAAAACCTCAATAAAACCTACAGCCCTAAAGTAGTTCCCGTAAAAGACATTAGTTTGGATGTCAGCGAAGGAGAATTTCTGACTTTGTTGGGGCCGTCGGGGTGCGGCAAATCTACCACGCTGCGGTTAATTGCCGGGTTGGAACAGCCGACTAGAGGCGAGATTAGAATTGGCGATCGCAATGTCACTTATCTCAGACCGGGCGATCGGGATATTGCAATGGTTTTTCAAAGTTACGCGCTGTATCCGCACATGACAGTATACGAGAATATGGCATCGAGCCTCAAACTTCGCAAAATCCCCTCCAGCGAAATCAATCGGTTAGTGACGGAAGTTGCAACTTCCCTCGGATTGACGGAATTAATCGATCGCAAACCAGGAAAACTATCAGGCGGACAGCGGCAGCGAGTCGCCCTCGGCCGCGCATTAGTGCGCCAACCGGAAGTATTTTTGCTCGACGAACCTTTGAGCAATCTTGACGCATTATTGCGGGAAAAAGTTAGGGCCGAACTCAAACAATTATTTTCCTCCCAAAAAGCTCCTGTAGTGTACGTAACTCACGACCAAACCGAAGCAATGACGCTTTCTACCAAAGTCGCAGTTCTCAACAGCGGCAACGTGCAGCAACTAGACCCGCCACACTTAATTTATACTCGTCCGGCAAATCAGTTTGTAGCTGGTTTTGTGGGCAGCCCGCAAATGAATTTGCTCGTGCTTAAATGCCAGGGAAATTTTGCTCAGTTGGGCGATTTTCGAGTTCGACTCCCAGATATGCCGACTGTGCCACCAGAAATTGTGTTGGGAATTCGCCCCGAACACGTCGGCTTTGCAGATGCAGAGGCCGGCAAGATGTCTACCCCAGAGGCAATTAAAGGTGAGGTTTTTTTAGTGGAAAACTTGGGAATGCAAAATTTAGTTAGCGTCCGAGTTAAAGGTGTGGACTCAGTAACGGTGCGGGCTTTGCTGCCAAATGACCGCCACTGGAATTCCGAAATTGTAGAGCTGGTTTTTCCGCCTCAGTTGCTGCACTGGTTTGACGTGAAAACGGGCGATCGCTTGCAATAAGAATTTGCCCTGCAGAGCATGATTGATTAAAAATTGTCTAACCATGTGTATAAAAATATGTTTTTTGCTTCTAACTAAGTTATGACTTTAGTTAGAGGTAGAAATATTTGGCGGCTGTTAACGTGATATTCATGTGTGAAAAAGCTAATTGGCTGACACATAGGTGGCGTGTTAACCAGATTTTATCGCTAACCTATAACTCTATTTAGGTGGTTAATCGCAAGTTAAAGCTAAGTTGGCTTTACCTCGCATTAGCTGCTGATTTTGGAGCGAGTCAATTAGATGAAAAAATGTTGAAAGTTATCACCAATTAACTTAGGGAGTATTACTGAGATGAATTTGATTTCCACAGCCATTGCTCGCATCAGTTCCCTGCTTAAGGGTTTTCAAATCAAGAGTTTTTTGAGTGTTGTCCTAGTCGGTTTTCTGCTCCTAACAACAAATGTTGATGCGGGAAGCAGTAACAAAGGTTTTGGCGCGCAAGCCAGCTCAAAGTCTGAGCTCAACAATCCTGAAAGACCCCAAACAACACGGGAATGGAGGCAAGAAGCTCGCGAAACCTCAGACTCTCCCGGCGAACGAGCCCAGAAGATTGGCCAAGAGGCAGGAGCAGCCGTGAAAGAAATGGGGGAGATGTATCAAGATACTGCTAAGAGAAGTATCCGCGAATTAAAGGATTAGTAGCTCTACCTAAAAAAATATAACACTTTGAGAAACCTGATTGCTTTCGGGGCGCAGCCAAGAGTGCTCGCCCTTCCGGGTTTCTGAACACCTGAAAAGTTTGACGTTTAAATAAGTTGAGCTACTTAATACGGCAGACGCAATCAAGTAGGCGAGCATAAATAAACTAGAACAGATGCTCAAAAACCCAGTTTCTCAGGTGAAACTGGGTTTTTGAGTTGGAAGTTTTTTATCTTTTTAAATTAAATCAAATTCGCGTTAAAAAACCGTTGATCAGACTCGGTGGTTAAAACTGAGATATTGCAGGATTCTTAATCAGCATTTCAAGGGCACGCTAGAAACAATGGCCCACAATATAGAATTTCTGCGTAATTCCTGAGGAATAAATATACAGCAAATTCCATGTAAATGTGGTACACTACATTCAGTACATCAGCAGAAAAAATGAAAGCTTATTCGATCG
>NZ_JAUBTF010000054.1:9753-46914 GCF_036702355.1 Microcoleus sp. D3_18_C4 | reverse complement strand
TCTGCGAGTTCTTGCATAAATTCTTCTAAGCCGGAGAGGAAGAGGGCGTTGGCTGGGGAATCGAGTACGGAGCAAAGTGCAGTAGAGGTGATAATGGCAGTGGCAATGTGCCAAAAGCGGATTTTGCAGCCGATATATCGCTCTACAAGGGGAATAGCTCTAGTGATGTGCCATAAACTTAAAAAGAGTATGCTGGAGCAGCCTAAAGTCGCAATTAAGAGCGGGTCATGGATAGTAAAATAGACAAGTGAGGCTAGGCAAATCCCGATAAATAGGAAGTCGCCTGGGCGAATTTTGTGTTGTTTCAGAAATTGAAAGGCGGGGCTTTGTGAGCCTTTTGCCGTTGGGAATAAATAGCGGGATGAGGAACGAATAGTCATGCAAACCTCTCTATAGTGTAGTTATTTTCCTTATTACTACTCTAAGTTTTGCCACGAAGCTTTGACATCACCAAAGTCGGTATTTTTGAGTGACTAAAGTGGATCGATCCATTGGGAGGGGGTTGTCGTTGAGGAAGTATAAAGTAGAAGGTAAATAGCATCCATTACAGTTCAGTTAAGGCTCACAAGTTCGCATCACCACTCATGCTGTCAGCCTTAAATGAACCGTATTGAAATAGCATCCTAGACTTCCCTAGATTTGAACTTCTCGATTGGCTTTGTGAGTTTCTCGGTGGGAGTTAGAAGTCGGCGTTTGCTGAAGTCTTCGTTCTTCTAACCAACTTTCTAGTTCGTTGCCGGGGATGTCGCATTGTAGTACCTCTACCTGGTCGGGTTGAAGGATGGCTTCATAAATTACTTCGCCGTGTTCTGTATAGCCAGTCACGATTCCCTCTCCGGCTTCAAACTCGAATTTGTTGCCTTGAGAGTCAGTTAAACTGATGGCATCTTTGCCCCTTTCGGCTACTAGGAGAGCGAGGTGTTCTTGGTTACTGACTTGTTGGAACTCTTCTAAGCTGTGAGGCAATTTCAAAATTTCTTGTTTGTCTTTAGGAGTCAGTTTGTCAGCGGTAACGTTCCATTTTCTCGTCTCATCTGAGGTAGCCTCGAAGACTTCAAAGCCATCTTTGGTTTCCAGGGTGACAGTTGTCAATTCACCTTCAAGAAAGACGTAAAGTTTGGTATTTCCCAGGTCAACACCACCATTAGCTGCTGCTGGGGTAGCTTGAGAGTGATCGCCTTCATATTGAGCAGCTTCTTCAACAGCAGCATGATAAATTTGCACCAGTGCTTCAGCAATCAGTGCTTCATCAGTTGAGGGAAGTCGCTCACTTGGAGGGGTAGAATTTTCTGTAGCTAACGGATTTCGACCTTGAGCAAAAGCAGGTACTCTTGCGTCCGTCCTCTGGTTTTCTGGGGAAAGTGAGTGTTTGCCTCCGTTAGTAGGTTTGACAAAATCATCGTTATTTTCTTCTGGCATAACTTCCGCAGCAGGCGGTGTTTGGCTCAAAGAGTGCTGTTGAAGTGCTTTTTCTAAAGTTTCGATACGGCTTTCTAGGGTATCCAGTCGTTTTTCTAAGCGGTCGAGGGCTTGATTAATTTGTTTGAGTTGTTCTTCAAAACTCGCGTTTGTATTAATCTCAATTGGGTTAATTTTTTTACCTTCATCATCTGGTTGGGGGATGGTTTTAAGTTTGTGGGTGACATGATTAACGGCTTTGGCTAAGATTGCTCCAACTGACTCAGAAGTTTCAGTTTGAGATAAGGCTTGATTTTCGAGTTGATGTTCTTCTTTGGAGAGAGGAAGTAGGGGTGTATTTTCTGATTCTTGTTCATCAATAGATGCTTCTTGTTCATCAATTAGTGCTGGTAAATGATTGGCTCGTTCAGTTAGCCGATCGGCACGCTGGCTTTGAGATTTAAGCCTTTTGATGAGTTGAGTAACTTGGTGTTCTTGTCCAGCTTCCCTAGCTGCACCAATAACTTTTTGTGCTGCATCAATGCCTACAAGGGTGGCTAGAAATGCAGCTTGAGCACTCAGTCCAGAGAGGGTTGTACCGTTTATCTCATTTCCTGAAGTGGCTATTCTCTCGCTGGTTTGTGCGCCTGTTTTGAGCAGGCTATCAATATCCAATTCGTTTGATTTCTTGCGGCGTTGGGTTCTGGGATTGGCATCGGATGGCAAGGATTGTGTTGTAGGACTTTTGGTTAGGGTGTCCTCAAGTAGGTCGTCGACGCTATCAACTGTTTCAAACGGGTTTTGATTAAGTTTTTTACTACGAAATTGGTTGTGGGATTCAGTTGCACCGGCAAATTCTTCTTCATCTTGGCGGGATTTTGGTTTAACTTGTTGCGGGAGTGCAAGTTCTTCCTCTTCATCAATTTCAGCAGTGACAAATTTTTCTACATTTTTAGTTTTAGGCTTAGCCTGAGATTTAGTTTTTGGTATACGTTTTTTATCCTCTTCCTCAAGGTCATCTACCACAAATTCTTCGTCAACTTCAACTTCAGTGATTTTAGATTTAGCCTGGGACTTAGAATGACGGCTGTCCGCTATTTCCCAATCGTTATTGCTTTTGGTTTGAGATTTAGCTTTAGTTTTGATTGTTGGTTCGCTGCCATTAATTTCATCGAGAAGGTCATGATCTTCATCGAATTCGTCTAATTCCAGTTTTTTCTTAGCATTGGAACTAGCTTTTGACGCTTGCTTGGGTACTGAATCAGTTTCCTCAATTTCGGAGAGTAGTTCGTCTAAGTCTGAAGGCTTATTTTTCCTCTGAGATTTACTCTTTTCTGGGGTGAGGGTGGCTTTAATGCCGACGGCGGTGAATCGGTTGTCATCTGGTTCTCCCAGGTGTTCCATCATGTATTTGCCAGTGGTAGAACCATATTCAGGTCGGTCTGTGAGGGAGAGGACGAAGCCACCTTGTGTGACTTTAACGCTGATACCTGGTTTGCCGTCAGCTTCAGTCAATTCTTCGACCGCTTCGGCAAAATCTTCAACAGCAGTTAGGCCTTGTTCTTGGCAGTAATTTAAAGCCTTTTCACACCGACTTTTAAGGTACTTTAGTATTTTTTCTCCCTGTTCAGTGTCAGCCGTGATGTATTGGTTTGACTTTTTTTTGTGGGCGTAAGTAACCATTAAATTTCTCCTTTGATAGGGAAGGGTAATGGGGAGAGGGGGAGAGTGGGAAGGCTTTGCCGTACAGTTAGACAAGTATTCGTAGGAAGTAAGTGTCAAATTCTCCCATTCTGCCCCACTCCCCACTCCCCTCCCCTTCCTTTTTCAAACCTAAATTCTTTCTATGAGTTCTGGCTTCCTGACAACAGGTGTTTTTTACTGGTTCAATTGGATCGATCCAATTGGGGGGGTTGCAACTGTTTACAAAAATTTACCCAAACTTCCCTATATCTACTCATAAGTTGCGCTAAAATAACCGCATGAGTAAGTTAAAAAACAAGTAGATAATCACAGAACTCAAAGAAAGTGCTGCGAAAGCTTTTACCGAATATGTACGCCATCAAACTCGAACTCAAACTTAATAACAAGCAACGCACCTTGATGGCGCGACATTCTGGCTATGCCAGATTTTGCTACAACTACGCATTGAGTCTTTATCAAGAAGTAAAAAGTCTCCCAGATGGTAGCAGCAAAAAGGTAGCAGCAATCGAAAGAGTTTTCACAAACCATGTCAAAAAGATGCCGGAATATCAATGGACTAACACCCTGTCTTCTAGGGTTTACAAGATGACATTTCGGCATTTTAGCTCGGCTTTATCTCGTTTCTTCAAAGGATTGGGGAAATTCCCTAAATTTAAAAGGAAAAAAGATGGTGATTCATTCACTGTAAATGCTGCTGATTGGAATCACTCAATTTTATTGGCAGCTAGCAAATCAATTAAGATTCCCACGTTAGGAACATTTCGGCTCAAAGAATCCATCCCATTCCCTTGCGTAGCGCAGACATTTACCATCTCGCGCACGGCGGATAAATGGTATGTATCCTTTACGCTCAAAGCCGACAAAATCCCACCAATGTTTCATCCCGTTGCCTTACCAGTGGGAATTGACTTAGGAGTATCAACCTTTGCTACTCTTTCTGATGGTAATTCTTACTCGTCTCCTCGTCCACTCAAGAAAGCGAAAACCAAGCTGAGTAAAGAACAGTGGAGAAATCGGAAAAAGCAATTGGGCAACAGAAAGTTGGGTGTGAAAGCATCAAAGAATGCTCATAAGCACTATCTTAGAGTTGCCAAGATTCATGGGAGAACTGCAAATGTTCGTCGAGATTTTCTACAGAAAACGACGACAAATATTAGCCAAAAATATGCTCACATTCGCATCGAAGATTTGAATGTGAGCGGAATGATGGCTAACCATAAGTTAGCGGCGGCTATTTCTGATTGTGGTTTTTATGAATTTCGTCGTCAGTTAGAATACAAGTCTTCTATGTATGGCACGAAGGTTGAGTTAGTAGATAGATGGTTCCCTTCTTCTAAAACCTGCTCAAACTGCGGTCATGTTCAATCGATGCCATTAAAGGAACGAGTGTTTGATTGTGGCTACTGCAATTTGTTAATTAATCGAGATTTGAACGCGGCAATCAATTTGTCTCGTTCTCAATTAGTAAGACCAGCTCGGTCTGAAGTTACGCCTGTGGACAAGTTGGAGCCGACTCCCTTGGTAGAAGCAGGAAGTGAACATCAAGTCTGCCGTAGGTAGATTTGAGTAGGTTTCATGGAGCGGTATAGTGTGATGAGTGCAAGGGAGCAATTGCGTAAATCCTGAATGTATTTGTAAAATTCCTGGGCTTTTTGCACATTTAATAAAACTTTACATTTGACCTGTATTGTGAGTGGAGAGCAAGCCAACAGGAGATTGTTTTATGGAAGGAATAAACTATTCAGAGTTCGTCCAGACTGTCTTAAAAAGACATACAGCCAATCATTTATCTGAAGATACGGAAAAAGAGTTGATTTTCGATAAAGAGAGCGATCGCTATCTTTTAGTTCATTTAGGTTGGGAAAACCAAGAGAGGGTTTATGGTTGTGTAGTTCATGTAGATATCAAAGATGGAAAAATTTGGATTCAGCGCGATTTAACTGAAGCAGGAATTGCTAACGAATTGGTAGAATTAGGTGTACCAAAAACAGAGATTGTTTTGGAATTTAGAACGCCTTATGTGCGGCAATTTACTGAATTTTCAGTGGCTTAATAGCTGATGTGGGTTGGGGTGCGAGCGCAGATTTTTTAGAGAAGGCGATCGCACTTTCTCCTCAATCAAGCTAACTGATGCTCACATTCCTGACAATCCCAATACGATCAACTGTTCGTACTTGGGGAACAGGCGATCGCACTGGGACATCGGCTGGTAAACAGCTAAAGTTCGACAGTAGCCGGCAAACGGCTCTTTTTAAAGCGTTTAGGAGTGGTGTTTTCTAAGATTTCTGCGACAAACTTAGCGCTGTTCTCTTCAGATAATCCTTTGATAATTCGCTCACTTTTTAAGTCAGCCGCAAAAATAATAGCGCCACTTTCATCCTCAACGGTACATTTTTGGGTTTTGCTGTTGACGAATACACCCCAAGAACCAACTGGAAATTCAATAGCGCCTGTTTTCTGATAGGCATTGCCAATCGCAGCTTGCATTAATTCAGAAATAGTTGCGGAATCGCAATTTTTTTGTTGAGCTTGAGACTGTTGCTGTTGGGAAATTTGAGATAGCGATTTCCCCGGTCGAATGTCTTCGCCGAAGCCCTCTCTATTGGGTGCAGATTTGCCTTTTACTGACAGGATTTCCACTTCAGCCGCTTCTTCAATTAACCTCAGCGATGCCGGATCGATGTTTAAAATGAGAGCACTGCTTTTGGGTGAAGATTCGATAGTTGCTTCAAAGGTTGCACCAATAGGCAGTTTAGGAGAATTAGGCGAAAACATGGCTAGTTGACGGTCGTTGAGCTTGACAATTGGGCTGCCATCTCGGTAATTACCAGTGTCGCTTTTAAAAGCATCGACTTCAAAAGTCAATCTTTTTCCCTTCCACTTCTCGCTGCTAAAATCAACATCTTTGAAATCGTTGTACTTTTGACCAATTAGTTCAACAGTTTCAAACTGAAAAGTCTGCAATTGCTGGCAAATTTCATCGGAGAACAAGTTAATAACCAATGCAGCTTTGGGAGTTTGGCTGTCTTTAGATTCAACCCAATTGTAGCTGGCAGGAGCTACAATACGCGAATTGGCAGTTTGGGTTCGACCCAAGCGATCTCGGTAAGTTAAATTGAGAGAGTCGATGTCATTTTCATTGTTGCCAAATTCCTGATCTAGGACTTCTACCAATTTCTCATTGGGGTCGAGCAAGGCAAAGTTAACCATCGGCAAGCTGGGATGTAAACTAGCTTCGTATTTAATGCCTTTATTGTCTAGCTTTTCCTTCCATTCACCAGCTAAGTCAGTGCTAATTGGCTGTCGCTTGCTATCCCTTTTAATTTGACCGCTTCCATCTCTTGCTAATTTTTGAAAAGGGACGCTCAAAATGTAAGTATCCTTGGGGAGAGCTTCATGTAGCCGCTCATAGTCAGATTCGAGGTGGAACTCAATTTTCAGTTGGCGCGACAGTTCAAGACAAGCTTTGCGAGGCACGTCTAAATTGGGATTTGTAGTTTCTACGTGCCACAATGCGCTAGCAGCTAACATCCGCTCTTTGGGGTGAGGAAATGCGTCAGCTACGTCAGTTCTTAAACTCTCATACAATTTGCCAACAGCTTCTCTAATAGCTTTGAGGTCATCGCCTTGTTGCTCGTAGATTTCTGCCATCCGTTCTCGATATCGCTCTTTAGTTTCTTTGGCCCATGTCACGTAGTATTTCTCCCAATCTTCTCTCTCATCTAAATCTTTAGGAGAGGGGAACAGGTAGCGAAATTCGTCGCGGTGGCGGCTGGTTAAGCGGGTGGGTTCCCACTCAGGATTAACCGCACTGCGAGCGATGCAACTGATAGCAGCGTTGTCTTCTGCGGGCAGTGGTACTGTTTTGTAAAGTCGGGGGTCGTCTTTGAAGTCAAACAAGTAAGAGGGGTATTCGTTTGACCATTCTTTAGCAAGATTTAGCAAATTGGGGTGGTAGTCTTCTGTGCGAGTAGCGCTTTTGGGGCTGTCCACTTCAATTTGTAGGGCATCAAACAGTTGACCGAGTAGTTTCTGCTTCTTGTGGTTAAATAAGTTTGTAGGTTGTTTGGGTTGGGGTACAGAAGACTGTACTCGTCCAATTAAGGTAGCAACCCAGCCGATTTTGTTGTGTGCGATCGCTACGGCAATTTGCCGCAGTTTGGTATACTTACGGTTGCCCTCTTCATCAGTAGCTTTGGTGTAATCAATTTTACTGCGCTTGGAAACAGCTTCGTACTCGTTTTCTTGATTAGCGTGTCTGGTTTCAGAGGCAATATTGGGCAGTTTTGAGGCGGGAGTAATTACTAATTGATCTCCATCAAAATCGCACTGGTGGTGCTGCATAGCTTGGTCGGGACGAATGAAGGCGCATCCTTTGTACTGCATTAATTCGGGATGGCTTTTATTGTCTACTGTGTAGCGGCGGATGTTATCTTTACTGACAATTGGGTATCGGGTAACGATGACTTCTGTGCCGTTTTTCAAGTGGGGGGCAACAATTGTACCGGGTTTTAGGTCTTCGCAGGGTTGAGCCATTGCTGAACCATGATGAATTGCTCCTTTAATTGCTAAGTCTCGCCACTTCTTAGCTAGTTGTTCTTGCATGAAATCGACGACTTTGGGAAAGTCAAGGAGTTGACCGAGTTTGTCGTTTCTCAAAATAGAAATTAGCCGATATTCATTGCGTTGAGCTTTTTCATCGGTTTCATCTTCTAATCCGTTGTTGTCTTCGTGAATGTTAGATTGAAAAGCCACTTTCTTGTCATGTTGCTCTACTAAGTATTTAGCAAGTTGCAACCGATTGTTTTGCAAGTCAGCTAACTTTTGGGCTTCAAGTTTGGTGGGGGTGGCGATGTCAGTCTGAATAGCTGCTTCGGAGTACCAAATCGAAAATTGCCAGGAATTTTCGTATTCAGTTACTTTGGCATTGCCTCGATTTCCTAGTACCGCTTTGGGAAATTCGTAATCTCCGCAAGGGATTAATTCAGCTAATTGCAATGCGGCAACTCCTTTGATGGAAGAGCGATCCATAATGATATCATAGCCTAAATTATCAGTTAATTGGGAATCGGGAAGTAGCGTTCCTTTAGCAAGGAAGTTAATTTGGGGAGTCGCACAATTCTCTTGTTCCCAGTCTGAAAGCCAAGCAAATCGAAATTGAAAAGGGCGGTTGTGAATGCCATCTAATTGTTGGGCTAATGTGGGTGAAATCTTGCCGTGACAGTCTCCGGTTTGATATCGTTGAGCTAAAGCTTTTTCAGAAGGGTCATCACTTTGGGAATCAACAATTTTGACTCGCAATGTTTCACCACTAACAGAGCAGTCTAACAACTGGACTCCTTGAGTGCAACTGCTTACTAGCAGAGAGCCGTAGCGACAGGAATGATCTGGTTGAGTTGTGAATACGCTTAACAGTTTGGCTGAGAGTTCTTTGTCAGCAAAGTACACATTTTTGCCAGAACTAAAGGCAACTCTTCTAGCAATACCGTCTCCGAAGTCGATGTTTTTGAGAGGGTCAAGGCTGCTATCATCTGGGTCTGGTTTGACGATGGTTAGTGTTGCTAATTCTTCGGGTTTAAAGAGTAGTTCAAGCATTGAATTTCGGAGGATTTCCGGTTCTCTTTGGTAGCGTCCTTTTTCTTTGCCGTTCTCTAAGGACATATCAAAGACAGGGATTTTTAGCCCAGCTCCTGCTAGAAGCTCAGTATACTGGCAGGTAGGCTCTAGTGATTGAGAATGCTTTTTGGTCATTATGAGTATCTCCTGAAACCTGAAAAGTTAGTTGTGATGATTGATATCAATTCCGGTTGTACCGGAATAATGGGGAGTGGGGAATGCGGAGTATGAAAAGGGAATGGGGAATCATTGACCTCGACTTGAGAATTTCGATGCTAATGGATTGGATAGGGTTAATCAATGGAAGCGTGAAACCATGAGTGAGAGTAGGTAAATTTATGTCTTTTTGCCCACACACTCAATTTCTTTTGTACAAGTTTGGAAGTGAAAAGACATCCGATGATTGAGGGATAGTTACCCGCTCAATTGGAGGGGGAGAGTGGGGGAGTGGGAGTGGGAGTTGGGGAGAAGGGGAGAGTGGGAGAGGATTTGACGAGTTTTTATCTGGCATTAAAAAATACCAAATTTTAATGCCGTACAGTTTAGGAAGTAAGCGTCAAATTCTCCCTAACTCCCCCTCCCCCACTCTCCCACTCTCCCCAACTTCCCACTCCCTATAAAGTGGGTTAAACTGAAGGTAACAATTAGGTAGGGTTAAAGAATGCAAGAGAATAAATTTGAATCACAGTCCCCTCAATGCCTTGATAAAATTGAGCTGGGTGATAATTGTTGGCAGGGGTCTAATCCGCCTCAGTCTGATGCCGATAAGCGGCGGTTAAATAGCCACTTATTTGAGCGAGCTATGAGGTGGATTAATACTTTTGGTGCAACAGAAGAGGAGCTTGATGATTTGAGCTATTGGAGCGAGGTTTAGCTGAGGAAAGGGAAGAAAAAGGCGCAGCGAATGAAATTTCTGTGTCCTCCTAACTTCCCATTTTCCTATCTAAGGAGAGTGGCGCTTTTGGCGTTTTGCTTTTGGTTGAGTGGTCGATGCTGCGGCTGGCAACTGGGAGTTTAAATTAGCTGGGTAGGCATTCAAGTTATTGCCTTTGAGTAGGCTATAAACAACTCGGCGTTTGCGGAAAACCCTAGTGCCATCTACAGGCATTCCTTGTTTCCAAGCATCTGCTATCGCTTTTTTGTCAGCCGAGATTACGATTTTTGTCTCGGTGCGGCGATAGGGTTCTGGTAGTTGAGAAGCGTCAACTAAAACTTCACAGGTAGGCGGATTTTCCTTAACAGTAATGCGGTGGTGTTTACCAATAGTTTCTGAAGTTAACACGCCGCACTCGTTGAAGTAGAGAACGGTTTTATCTAAGCGTTCTCTCCACCCCTGGAGTTTATTGATAGCTGTGGAATGCAGTTCTATCAAATACTGCATCCGAGCCTTGATTGCAGCAATTTCGGCATCAATTTGGTCAGCTAAGTCCGCGTGGGTGTCAACAGCAAGTTCTTGGCTTTCTTGGGTTTGCCAAAGGGATTGCAGCAGTTGGTCAATTTCTTCAGGAGTTTCTATTGATTCTAGTTGATGCCAAAGTTGAGCAGCAGCTAGGGAGGTTTGAGCGAGAGATTGAGTAGCAAGATTCATCAATATCGTCCGTTAATGCAGGTGTGGTAGTAATCATGTCGAGCTTCAATTTGAGTAATTGCAGCTATTGTTTCTGGGTCATATTCAAGAGCAAGATGCCTATCTTGTTTGTGGTTTTTAATCTTGATAACTGGTGGAAAATCAGTTGTTTTTTGGGAATTTGATGCTTGGGTTTTGGGCATACAGGTCAAAAATATTTTCTGACAAATAGCGCGATAGCGCTCTTAAAAAAAGAGGATTTAAAGAGATGAATTACCCCATAGTTTTTTACCCCAAAATAGTAATGCAGTTCTGCCATCAATATCCTTTGTCGGAGGTAAATTCTAGTGGTGCTACCTCATCCCAAGTTCAAGAAACTCAACAATTCAGGCAGCCTGTTGTTTTGCTGACTCCGCCTCAACCGCCTGTAGTGTTACCTGTCAAGTTGCTGTGGTTAATTTGGGTGTTTTGGCTCTATGGTGCGATCGCTCTCCCGCTGTTAGCTATTTCTTGGGGTTGGCTGTGGTGGGAAATGCTGTTGATAGTGGTGGCTTATTCATGTTTAATTGCGGCTGCTTATAGTTATGTGTTTGGTTGCCGTCAAAAACTGTTATCTAGATATAAGCAGCAGGTTTTGGAGTATAAGCAACAAGAGATATTATCCAAAAAGCAGCCGGAATTTTCTAGTTTTAAGCTGGAAAAAGAAGGGTTGCAGACAGTTTTAAAAAGCGTAAAAGTTGACTTTGATTCCAGAAATAGATTGCTCAAGGATTTGATGTCACTTCGGGTTAGTTATATTGGCTGTTCTCAAGCTCGACAAGGGGTGAGTGAAGAGCGCTTTTTGCAATACTTACAACGGTATTTTAAGGAAGTTGTCCAAGCAGCAGAGTTTAAAATTCCGTCATCTCGAAGAAGCTATTCAGCAGATTTTATTGTAATTCACACTCCATCGGGGATAGGAATTGATGTGGAGATTGATGAACCTTATGCAGGTAAATCTAAGCAGCCGACTCACTGTTGCGATGCTGAGGGCGATGTCCGCCGCAATCAATTATTCTTAGAGTGGAATTGGATTGTGGTTAGATTTACTGAGAAGCAGGTAGTACAAGCGCCGTTAAGCTGTTGCAAGTTTATTGCTTTTGTCATTGCTGAAGTAACGGGCGATCTCTTTTCCTATAAGCTGTTAGAATCTGAACCTGATTTGCTTCCGGTTAAACCTTGGACAACAGCAGAAGCTAGGAAGATGGCTAAAACTAATTATCGTCTTAGCTATTTAAGCTGAACGAAGGGGAAGGGGAAGGGGAAGGGGAGAAAAAGCTGATTACTTGGGAAGGTAAAGGGACGGAAAAATCCCGGTTATTGTTAGCTTTTATTGAAGAAAAGGGAAAACTTATCCTTCCCCTTCCCCTTTCCCTTATTAACCTATTGTCGCCGGAACAATTCTTTCGAGAGTTCAGGCCACCGTTTCAAAGTAGGGTCTTTTTGGGTAACTAATTGTGCTGCTTTCCTAGCTTGTTCTAGTATGGCTTGGTCGTTGACTAAATCCAAAGTAGCAAATTTAGGAAGACCGGTTTGTTGAGTACCCAGAATTTGACCAGGGCCCCGCAATCTCAAATCCATTTCAGCTAGGAAAAAGCCGTCTTGCGAAGTCTCCATCACCGTGAGTCGCTCTCTGGAATTGCTAGACTTGGAATCACTCACCAGTAAGCAGTAAGATTGTGCAGTATCTCGTCCTACTCGACCTCTGAGTTGATGCAATTGTGACAGACCAAATCGTTCCGCGTGTTCAATTAAGATGACGGTGGCGTTGGGGACATCAACTCCTACTTCAACGACGGTGGTGGATACTAGAATTTGAGTGTAATTGGTGTTAAAATTGGCGATCGCTGTTTCTTTCTCTGCTGAACTCATCCGGCCGTGCAGTAGCCCGATATTAACATCAGGAAAGACATTTTCACTCAATTGTCGGTGTTCTTCAATGGCTGCTTTGAGGTCAAGCTTTTGAGATTCTTCGACAAGCGGTAGAATGATGTAAGCTTGATAGCCGAGTTGGAGTTGTTGCCGAATGATCTGATATGCTTTGCGGCGAGTTCTACTTGTAAATAGCTGGGTTTGAATTGGGTGTCTCCCCGGTGGTAGTTCATTGAGCAAGCTGATGTCTAAATCGCCGTGTAGTGTCAGTGCTAAAGTTCTGGGAATGGGTGTAGCTGTCATTGTTAAAATGTGAGGGCTAACGCCTTTTTGCTGCAATTTGAGTCGCTGCTGGACACCAAATCGGTGTTGTTCGTCGATTGCCACCATTCCCAGTTTCTTAAAGTTCACAGTGTCTTGAATCAGTGCATGAGTACCAATTAGCAAGGAAATTTGCCCTAATTCTAACTGCCTCAGTTGGTATTGGCGTTGTTGAGTCGGAGTGGAACCAGTGAGTAGGGCGACTTCTATCCCCAATGGTTCTAACCACTGGCTAATTTTGCGGTAGTGCTGCTGGGCTAAAATTTCTGTTGGTGCCATGAGTGCTGCTTGGTAGCCGGATTCAACGGCAGCTAGCATAGCAACTGCGGCTACGACAGTTTTGCCAGCACCCACATCCCCTTGCAGCAAGCGATTCATGGGTACAGGGCGTTCCATGTCTGTTAAAATCTCAAGAATGGCTCGTTCCTGCGCTTTGGTGAGGGCAAAAGGTAACGTTTTGTAGAAATTGCCTAGCAATTCGACTGTTGCAGACAAGGGGCATCCCGGCTGTTGCTGCAAGGCATATCGGCGCTGCAATAGGCCCAGTTGCAAGTAGAAAAATTCGTCGAAGGCTAAGCGCCGCCTTGCACTTTCTAACGCCTCATTGTCAGGGGGGAAGTGGATGTACGCGATCGCTTCCTTCAAATGGGTAAGTTGTAAGCGATCCCGAAGTTTTTTGGGTAGCGGATCGGTAATTTTAACAACGCAGTTAATGGCTGTGCGTGTACATTTTCCGATTGTTTCTGACGCGATTCCTTTGCATTGTTTGTAGATAGGTACAATGGAAGTTGCGCTGGCTTTGGCATCACTCAGACTTAATACTTGAACAGTAGGATTGTTGATGTTTTTGCCATAGCTGTCTTCTTTAACGAGGCCAGTCACTACTACAATTGCACCAGGGGCGTAAAGTTCGATTTGGTCAGAACGCCATGCGAGGGATTGGTAATAGCTATGGTGGTAGAATTGAGTGCAGGTGATTCGACCCGTTTTATCGCGGATTATCCACTTTTGTAAGGTGAGTTTGGGGTTGTTTCGGCAGTTGAAGATGCTGTGACTGACAATTTTGCCTGCAATTGTTACGTAACTTCCTGCTACTGCTTCAGTAATGCGAGTGCGTTTATAGGTGAGATGCTTTGTGGGAAAATAGTAGAGTAAGTCGCTAATGGTGCGAATTCCAATTTGGCTCAGTTTTTTAACTTCAGTGGGACTAAGACCGGGAAGGTGTTTTAGGGTGAGGGCTAGGTTCATTTCCTGATGGATTGAGTGAGCTCTACTAAGCCGCTGAAAGCGGCTCCCTCACGGACATGGACAGCGGTTTTTACAATTACCCTCAATATCTCATAGGCTATTTAAGAGAGAGAAAACGTGGGTTGTTTCTTGAACTAAATGGTTAAAAGAAAATTTGGTTCGCTCGATTGACCGTCTCAATTTGTAGCTTTCTGCTTGATATTGTTTGATTTCATGCTTTGCTGTCTCTAAAGATTGTTCCAGTTCAGATAATTCAGAATTGTCGTGAGAGCGAGCGGTACTATAGTAGCCTGTTTTACGAATAGCTGGTAGCACTTCGTGGAAAACCCACCTTTTAAACCGCTTTGCTATTGGCTTGCGAGATTTTAAGAGCAGTCTGTACATTCCAGGTTCGGTAACAGTTAGCATGGGCTGTAAGCGTTGTTTTCCAGTAATTTCGGTGATGTGCATAGTATGCACGCCTCTCTCATCTTCATCAAAATCCCGCATTGAGGATCTAGCTTCAGCAATCCCTAAGACATCACAAACATCTTGAGCTATCCATGAAGGGGTATCGGGCGTTCCTACCATCCGCACTTGTTTTCCTTCAAAGTTGAATTGCTGCCATTCATGAAAGTTCTGAGTTTGGCTTGTTTGTTGAACTGGAGGATATTCAGGTTTGTCAATGGCTGATATTGTGACTATTTCTGAATAGCTAGATTGAAAATTTAGTGCGTTTTTTACTTCGGTTTCAACAGTGGCATTAAAACTAGCATCAGCTAATTCCATGAGTCGTTCTAAACCATTGTCTCCTAAAGCTTCCATTAGTTCGATAGCTGGAAGCTGACCGTTAATAGCTTGAACCTTCCAGTAAAGGTAAGCCATGTCTAAAGGAACAGGTTTTATGCGATTGTTTCGTTCAGCTTCTAGGCGGAAATTGATTAAAAAATATTTAGGAGGTGGACAACAGAGTTTTTTGATAATAATGAATTCCGGTAAGGTTGAGTGCCAAAGTTTAAATCGTCGGAGGCAATATTCTATGTCGGCTCCCGCAGGTGACTTGTCGATGGTCTTAAAAACTTCTTTTTGAGAAAGGCAGTAGATGTTATGGAACTTGAAGACTTCTATCTCAAAGTTGTTGAACTTAAGTAGTTTACCACAAGGAATTTCCTCTATAGAGTCTATAGTTGTGAAAGCCACTGGTTGCGGTGTTTGAATTTGGGTTTTCGTTTGCGAGTGTATTGGCACGATATTTTCTGGTTTCAATGGCAGATTACTTTGGTAGGAAATAGGGGGTTGCGATTGCTCAGAACTGGTGAAAGCACTATCAACAATTTGTTTAAACTGTTCAATACCATTTTCTCCGAGTGTTTCAATTAGGGCTTTAGCTTGGGGTCGTGTTTGGGCTTGAAGTTGCCAATATAAATAGACCATTTCGAGAGGGATGGGATGAATAGTACGGATTTGATCGAGTTTGCCGTCGGGGGCTTGCTTTTTAACTTTGAGAGAGTTATTCCAAGGGGATTTCCACAGTTGCGCTCGTTCGAGTTGGTATCTTAAAGTAGAGTTATCTTGTTTGCCAATGGCTCGTTCTGCTTGAGTCTGAGATAGGCAATATTCGTCTTCTACTTTGAGGAGTTCGATTAAAGATTCGCCAATTTGGAGGGAACGGTATGGGGTAATTATTGGTGTAATTTCTGATGGTTTCATGGTAAAATTTTGCAGCGTAAATCGGAATAGCTTCCGGGTAACTTTCGACGATTGTAAAATATTAAATGGATTTTTGCCTACGGCTAAGAGAGTGAATATTAACAGTAAAATCGGAGCGCTCCAATTGGAGGGATAAGTTCAGTCGAGTTCAATTTGTTTGCGGCTAGGCGGTTGTCGCTGTAGCTGGTTGGATAAACTTTTTTGTGGTTGAGGTGCTTTGTATGGTAATTGCTCCTGCAATTCTTGGCGCAAAGTTTGAAAGTTTTTCACATCTTCTGGTGTAAGGGAGCAAGCTGGTAAGTGATAGGTTCCGTCGTCTTCAAAACTGGCTCGAAGAATCTCGCCTCTACCGTCAGAAACGGTTATGGCAAGTTCTAGCTCTTGCCGATTCCAGGAGATGCGATACTGGTTCCAATCTATTGATGGTGCTGGTGTTTTAGTAGTAAGTAGTGTGTGTTCTAATGCTGCTCCTGCAATGGGAACGATCTCTTCAGCTATGATGCGGTTCTGCACGGCTTCTTGTTGAGCTTCTAAAATTTGCTGCTGTGGTGTTTGTTGCTGTTGTAGTTGTTGCTGCTTATCCGACAACTGCTGGTCAACGGCCTGAAAGTGTTCTACATCCTCTTGAGTTAGCAGGTTGTGCCAAACTTTTAGTCCTTTTTTGGAGTAATTAAAACCGAGTATCTGTGTATGATTCGGTACGGGTTCAAGGGTATCTACGCGCTGAACTACAACATCGCAACTTTCGGGAAGCCGATCGATTTGATAGCGTTTGTTGTTACTTTCAAGGCTATCTGCTTGATAAGAATCAAGGACAGCGAGTACGATTGGGGCAATTTCATTTCCCCACGACTGGTGGCGTTCCTGTTGTTCTTGCTTTTGCTGTTTCTGAGACATTTGTTCTTGCTTAGGTCGTGCTTGGCGATTGGTGCGAGTTTGCTCCCAACGCTTTTTAAAAGCTTCTCTAATAATGGGCTGTTCTTGGGTATCCGCTAATATTTCTAGGGGCGATGGAAGCGATTGAGTGGTGATTGATTTGTTGCCGAGTTCTAAATCTAGGATTATCCCTCGGTGAGCCAGCCCTGCCAGAGTACAAGCTCCTTTGCCCCTTCCTAATTTGCTTCCTTTGATTGCTACCCCATCTGCTAAGTAAGATATTCCTAAAATTTGACCGCCTGAATTAACTTTAAGGCGAGGGAAAATGTTTTCGTTTTTCAAGTCAGCAAAAAGCTGGTTCAGATTTTTGCCAGGTTCAATGCTAATCGCAATTGTGGCTTGGATTTTCTCTACCGCACTCGGAGTGGGGGGGGCTTGTCTCAAGCCTTGAGAGAATTCCTCCTTTTCTCTCCTTTTCCTTCGCTCTTGTCCCGTGCTAGGTGCAGTGTGTTCTACTTCCCAACTACATTTAATTTTTTTGAGGTCGAGTTCTTCCTCTAAGGAGCGGAGTGTTTTCTCTAGGCGGTAGAAGTTGTGCCAGTCTGAAACACAATTACCTTCAACGTCAATGCGGGATGCGGCAAGGTGTAGGTGAAAGTGTTTGCGATCGCCGTGAGTGGCGGCAAAGTAGAGGCAGGAATCAAGACCTATCCCTTTGCGTGTCGCGTCCACGACTGTTAACAGGGTGTTGCTGGAAAGTTTGGGAGTATCTTCAATGGCAAAACTAATACTTGTATGGCAAACGGGATATGAAACGTCAGGATTGAGCAGAGTGGTTGCTTCTAACTGCTGCCAGAATTCCTGCGGTGTTGACCCAGCTAGATTTGTGCAAAGTAATTGTGATTTTTCTTTTCTTAAGATGTAATTAGTCAAACCTGCAAAGTCAGAACCTTTCGTAATTTTGCCAATCATGGTTTGTGCGGTCGTTTTGGGTTCTTCAGTTAATCTGTGGTGTCAGTTGAGAGTAATTGCAAGCGAATTTTGTCAATTGTTTTAACAATACTGTCGATTTGACTAGCATTTTGATAGTCAATCTGGTCTAAGTTCTGGCTGATTTGTAAGAGGTTTTGGGTGATTTCTCCTAGTAATAAGTGAACTTGAAAGTTGATGCGTGTAATGGTCTTGATGTGACATCCTGCCATTCGCTTCCTGATGAGTTCTGCAATAGTTAATCTGGCGGATATTGCCATAGATGTCCAGGTTTCTTTTTCTTGAGGCGTTAGCCGTAGTAAGTAAGTTTCTGTCCGGTGGAGTTGGCGTGGCATGGTTTAACTGTGTCCTCCTCAGTTATAAGTTGGAGCTGCTTTTGATCCGCTTCAATGGATCGATCCGTTTGGGGGGGTTTGTGGCAAAGTGCGATCGCTTTCTGATTTGATTCTACTTGGACCGTTGGATTGACCATTGGAGCTAAAATATTCTGGGGTTGTTCTTTCAAGTCGGTTGAGTTGCTGTAGCAAGTAATTAATTGCTTTGCAGAAGGTTGATTCTAGTTCAGAGTGTTTGTTTATCTCAACAATAGAGCTATAGTTTTCTAGCTGCTTCCGTAAATTTTGCTGTTGTTCTTGTTCTGATAGTTTGACTATAAAGGCTTGGTTTGCAACTTGAGTTAGCAATTCAAGGCAAATTTCTGTTACTAAGGTTTTGGCGAGCGGATTGCCAAGTTCGTACTGTCTTAACCAGTACAAGCTGACAATTTCTAAAGGCACTGCTCTGATTGATTCCTTTGAACCTTGTGCTGTTATTTTAACAACTTTTGCTAAACCAAAACGCTCACTGAGTAAGGATTTAATTATCTTTGATTCTACAAAATTGTTCAGAGACTGAGCCTCTTTTTCCATTGGCGTGGCAGCACTACTGAGGCTGGCATAGTAATCTCCTGAAGAAATCTGGAACAGTTCTAAATTAAATCCTGCAAATTCGACTATTTTCCTCACTGCTTTGTAGTCAGTTGAGGCTAAAATATCTTCGCTGCTGGTATCCTTACTATTCTCTGGAGACAGGGATGTTGGGAGTTGCACTGTGTCGGGCATTTTAGAAGCGATTGCACTTATATCAGCAAGTAAGATCGGATTAGGTGTCAACTCTTGTTCTAAGGTTGTCAATGTTCGGTACAATTGCTCTTGGTGGGGCGAAATATAACTGAAATTTTGGAAAAGTACCTCAAGTACCGCCAACTTTTTTTGGACAAACCAACAAGCATCTGCGAGTGGTTGTAGGGCAGATGTGAAAGAGTTCTGCCAAAGTTCAATAAAGCTTTCTAGCTGTTCAGAGTAGGAGTCGGGAGCGATCTGGGTAAAAGTTGCTAGCACTAGGGAAAAAACTTCTGCTTTAATCCAAACTTTGCCGTCTCGATCGGTAGTAAACAGTTCTGGATATTCTTCGAGCGGATTGAAGAGGGATTCTAGTGACAAATTTTTGGCATTTGTATAGCCTCCTGCTGCCAGTTTACCTCTGAATTCCCAAGTTTGGCAACTGAATTTATTGAATCCTGATTTGAAGTTGCTCCAATTTTCTCCCAAACTTACTGTGCCATTTTCTAGCATGAACTCAAGGCCGTCAGGGTTGAGTGGTGTTACGATAGTGCCTTCCGGGATATCTTTTAAAATCCATTTTTTGTCGGCAAAAACACTTAGGTTGATAGTTGGGTCGTTCCAAAGATTGAGTGCTTGTTCGAGAGTTGCTTGAGTTTCGGGGTTCACCCATTTTGCTAGGTCGAGACCTAGTTTCCAATGTACCCAAGCTATACTTTTTTCTAAATAGCTATGAATAGGATAAATGTGAATTAAGCTTGGATAGGCTGTAGCTAGCACGAGAGAGGGAGGGGTATCAAGTGGGACTGAAGCTGGTTCAATTTGCAGAGATTGAGCCACTTCTAAAGTTAATGTGGCTGTGCTTTTTCTTTTGAGCCAATGAGTTATTTTTTGCTCAACGGGGAGCATCAAGTTACTGACGAATGCGTCTTTTAGTCTGATTTCAATGGTATTCCTAAATTGGGAGTTCTTAAACAAATCATAGTAGCGAACAGGCAATAGGAAAGAACTCGGATATTTGAGAAAATCAAAATTTGATTCCATGCTGTTTACACGAGTTATAAGTGTTGATTAACTAATATGGTATTTGTTGGGTTTATTATTTGACTTCACCACAACTGGCAGTTTTTGTTAGCTCACTTGGATCGCTCCTTTTGGAGGGTTCACCTTAAGGCTGAGTTTTGATCTATGGCTATACCCCCGATTTCGTTATAGTTCAGTATCAAAACAGCAAGCTCATAAATAATAGAGCTGCTGTTTGCAAAAACCTGTAGTCATTGGCGATCGCTTCAGTTGGTGCGATCGCTCGCGATTGGCATTGATTATCGGTCAATTTGACCTAATTGTTTTCCCTATTCGCTCCCCCGCATTTGCGGGTAATCATTGGCGATCGCACCAACTGAAGCGATCGCAGGAATTGGAATCAAAGCTTACCCTATAGTAGTTCTAGCAGCAACTATAGCTGAACTTGCATAAACAAACAGGCTCAACCCAACCACTAAGAGTCAATATTCAGGTTATCCGTTGAAATACTGCATCGAAAAGTATTTGTTGAGCCTGCTAATTCTGCTAAAACTGCGAGGGCGATCGTTCGTCTAATTGAATTTTTGTTCAATACTGAGCGTGTTGTGGCTCTACCATACAAACGCTCCTCTTTATTTGAGAAGTTTTTTATATTTTGGTATAAATATATCTCTGAACATTGCTATTGCTACCAGTGAGCTTTGCTTTTTGTGCAAGCTTCTTATCTGGCATAAGTTTGAGTTTTCATGCGGTTTTTGTTGCTAACAATCCCGCAAATTTAGCTAACAATTAAGCTGAGCTTGCACAAGTTTACTCGCACATTCTCAGAAAAAAAAGCCAAAAACAGCTAAAAACTCACGAAAACTCAGTCCTAAAAAGTTAATTTTGAGGTTTTTTCCTGTCCCGGTACACTTAAGATCAATTTAATAATTTAACAGCAAGCTCTACACTCCCCAATTTAAGCAATTGTAGCAGAGGCTCAAAAGTGGTAGCATTTATAGCAAGCTGTACTTTTACAATTGAGCAAGCCGAACTAATTGAAAGCTGTTAAGGCTGCTTTTTTAATAGCCGCCAAGTGATAGCCTTTCAGCTATTGCATATCAATCTATCGGTTGAATACCTAAAACGGACGTTGTCCTAGATTTGCCTCCAGCTTGCGAATAATTTCTGTCTTTTCTCTCAACTGGTTGCCGTATCCGTCGCACCGCTCGGTTGCTTGCTGGAGGTCAGATTGCAAGCGCTGGATTATGGTGTAATTTTGGTCAAGTTTTGAGGCCTCTGCAATTAGAGCAGAGGCAAAAGCATAGAAGCGACCGCGATTCTCACCCTTCCTAAACTTCCACCCACCCACAGAGGGCATCTCAAAAAGATTATCCCTCGCTGCATAGAGGTCGGGTAGCTCTGGCTGTTGTGCTGGCATCTCTGGCAACAGTTCTAAAATTGCCTCCACATCTGCCAAATCAGCCCTGGACTTTTTGCGATCGCTCTTGAGTTGGTTGAGCAGAGTTCCCGCGTCTGGTAAGGGTTTGAAGTGCTACTTTGCGGTTGATGACAGCTTCGCTATTTTTAGGCCAGCCAGGAGCGATCCCGTTGGTGTACAGGTCGCCTTGGGTACTCGGCATCGGAGCATTGCACGACGCAAGCCAGTTGGTGCAGTTCGGTATTGGCTAAGAGTTGAATAGGTTGGTGGGAGAAATGCTGGTAATTAGTCTGTTGCCCCGCGCTCGCTTTTATTACCACCATCCTAATACCGATAAATCTGTTTATACGCCAGAACAATTGGGCAGAATAGTGTGGTACTATGCTATTAGACTCATGTTATTCAACCACCCCTGCACTGAAAGTCACCTGAAATGTCTGATTATTAACAGCAGTAAACTTCTGCTCGCCCCAGGTTTTTAGGAAGTCATTCAGCCGCTTTGCACACAAATCTCGCGTTATCCCATATATACCTAAAACAAATTCCTCGCCGCCCCAACGACCTACTATATCATCAGACCGAAAGAACTGCTTTAAGTGTTTTCCCAAAACGGAAAGAACTCTATCTCCTGTCGCATGGCCGTATCGATCGTTAACGTGCTTGAAGCGATCTAAATCCAGAATAAAACACAATGGCTGATTTTGATGTTCTGCCAGATGTAATAATCGCCCTAGTTCCTGAATGGATTTACGCCGAGTAGCAGTGCCGGTTAGTTCATCAATTTCTGCAAATCTGGACTGTGGCTTGCGTTCTTAGTCAGTCCTAATGTTAAGAAATGTTTCGCCAACAGTATCGGATCTCGGCTCAATCCCTATCGGATACAAGTGATATGACCAAATCAAATCTCTAGATTGGCAAACCCGCAATGCCGAGTTTATTGGCAAAGCCCCACCGACTTTAACGGCTGAAGTCATTGCAAAACTCAAAACCCTCTTGCCATCATGATTGTTGCCCCTAAATGAGTTAAAGATTACTGGATGAACCCTTTAGAACAGCGAGATTTAGTCAAAGAGCTACGAGGAGCACTCAACGGCTACCACAGAGTCGGAAGATTTCCTGATGCTGTAGTTCATGCTGCTGCTCTATTATTCTTACGGTGGGTAGACTTTTACGAAGAAGAACAAAATGCAATCGCTGAATTTGATGGATTGCATTACACAAATGCACTACCGGACTATTTACGTTGGTCTAAATTGCGCCAACAAAATTTTCAAATCTTTATCAAAATCTTTCAATACAATCTTGTTCCCTCTTTAAAATCTGCTATTTCAACACCCCTTGGGCAACAGCTTTACCGCATCGGTATTGCTCTTGAACAAATTGGAGTTGAGCAATCTGAATCATTAACTACCCTAGAACCAGTCTTCGAGCTTTTTCGCTGGATCGATTCTTTGCCTTTTGACTCAGCAGACGATCGCGCTAATGCTGGAACTATCCTAGAAGCTTTGATCTCAGACTCTATGGGTGGTAGAAGTACAGGGCAATTTACCACCCCACAACCAGTTGCTGATCTTATGGTTGCACTTGCCGATCCGAAACCAGGCGATCGTATCTACGATCCTTGCTTTGGTATGGGCGGATTGCTTGTCACTTGTACTCGTCACTTGCAGGATCAAGCTAAGTTTCTTCCTCCCCGAAACTGGTTGGGGATTCAGGAGAATAGCATTTTTGGGGTCGAAATCAACCCTGTTGCCTACGCAGTTGGACTAACCCGCATTGTTCTAGCAGGCATTGATTGCCCTCGGCTTGAACTCGGCGACACTTTAGAGAGAACAGTGCGCCATAACCGAGCTTCTGAAGGGTTCGATCTAATCTTGGCGGTTCCACCTTGGGGACAACGATCATCTGCCTATGCTTATCGAAATGAATTCCCAATCCCTACCTCAACCACAGAAGCACTTTTTCTACAACACATTATGGCTTCTCTGCGTCCAGGTGGTCGAGCCGTCGTAGCCTTTCCAGATGGAATTCTCTTTCGTGCAGGTGCCGAAAAACAACTTCGTGAACGGCTACTGTCTGACTTCTATGTTGAAGGAATTCTAGCGTTACCTTCAGGTGCCTTTACCCCATTTACTGGACTTAACTCTAACCTCATAGTCTTTCGACGTGAGGAGCCTGCTTCTTCTGTGCGCTTTTTCTTAGTCGAAGATTTTCCGTCTGGACTACGAAAACGAGAACTCTTCTCACCTAGTGAACAACAATTATTGGCAAAGCGAGTTGCTCAGACATTTCATGATGGCAAATCTAGTACACATCTTTGGAGCACTTCAATCACCACTCTTGCTCAGCGAGACTGGGAACTGATTGTAAAGCGAACAGGAGATGATGCCTTAGCTGAACAGTTAAAAGCCCTAACTGAAACTGATCCAACTATTAAGCTGAGATCGCTTCAGCAAATTGCTGATATTTTCACAGGAATTTCTTATAACCAGTCTATTAGCACGAAAGATGCTAAAGCCCCTGACGCTGTAGCAGGGCTGCTTCGGGTTTCTGATGTGATAGGTGCTGGTGCTAAAGCTCCAGAACTCTTTCTGACTAAAGCTGGAGAAGCTAAGGCTAAAGAGAAGCACTACCTGCGTCCCTTTGATATTGTTGTTACAAAATCAGGGACGATCGGTAAAGTTGGTTTAATTTCAGATATTGCTGGAACAATAGGTGCGATCGCGACACAGGGTCTTGCCGTCATTCGCCCTAGAAAAGGTATTACGGCTCAATTTCTAGCTGAACTCTTACGTTCTCCTGCCTACCAATCTTGGTTGAAGGGGCACGCTCGTGGTGCCACTATTCAGCATCTTTCCATGGAGGCTTTAAGGGATCTGAAAATACCTGTACCCCCCCTTCAAATGCAAGCTCGGCTGTGGCAAGGTACTCAAGGACGGATTTCAGATGCTCTAAGTGCCTTGGTTCGCATGGTGATGGGTACTAGTGATGACCCTGTGTTGAACTGGCTTGAACAGTCCAAAGTAGTGCGAATGATCGCAGAAACCGAACAAGCCGGAAGTAGGGCAGAGCCACTGTGGTTTGATCGCTTTGGTAAAGAACTTTATGACCTTAGAAACCGAGTAGTGCATGGGCTAGAAGGAACGTTCTCTCCAGAGATTAGACCTTGGTTAGTTACTGCCGCTACTGCTGCTGCTTCTCTTAGAGGGTTTCATGAAATTCCGGATGGAACAGGTCGTGTAGCAGTGTTGGAAAATGCTCATCGTAGGATGAGAGATGCATTTGAATTGCTGGGTAGTACCTCTCTTGCTGTAGTGGAAAGAGCAAGAGAAGTTAGTCTTAATGTGACTAAGCTAATTGCTCGTGAGGTTGAATCAATCTTGTCAGTAGTCGAAATTGCAACACGGCTCGCTCCATCAAGCGTTGTTGTTGGGATACCTAACGAAGTTTCCCTAAACATCCGAAATGCATCTTCAATCGCAATTAGGAATTTACAAATTCAGACTAACCCAGCAGTCGGAAGTGGAAAGGTAGCATACCTTCAAGATGGCAGTGAGGTTAAGTTTCCTCTGCTTATAGAACCGCAGCAGGCATTTGGTACGTTCAATTTCAACATGATATGGACGGCATCCCGCTTAGATGGGACAACTATGCACGAAGAAGTACCTTTAACCCTTGCGATTCGATCAACACGCAACTCAGCATTAACTAGTGAGTTAGGAACTAGCCCTTACATCGTGGGTAGTCCAGTTGACCGGGAAGAAATGTTTTTTGGTCGAAACGATGTCATTCAACGAATTAAAGGACAACTTTCAGCCAGCAAGCGCGCAAATGTAATTCTCCTTGAAGGTAATCGACGCACCGGCAAAACCTCTATCCTCAAACAACTTCAAAAACCTGGAGTTCTACCAGACTGGATTCCAGTAGACTGCTCTTTTCAAGGTGCAGAGGGACATCAGAGCCAGGTAGGGATAAAAACCCAGGATGTTTACCGTCTGATGGCTCGTAAAATCGGGTGGGCTTGCCATGACGCTGGTGTTAATGTTTGGTTGCCTGGGCAAACCGAAGGAGCAAACAATAAACCGTTCAAACCACAGTTTACCTCAGGCTTAAGCAAAGTTTTTTCCACCGAGCATCCTTTTGAGACCTTTGAACTCTATCTACAATCCGTGCTGGAAGCCATCCAACCCCGTCGGCTTCTCCTAATGCTGGATGAGTTTGACAAGCTCCAGGAGGGTATTGATTCTGGAGTGACCAGCCCGCAAGTTCCAGAAAATATTCGTTACTTGCTGCATGAGTACCCCAATTTATCAGCAATCATCACAGGTTCTCGCAGGCTCAAACGGCTTCGAGAAGAGTACTGGTCGGCTTTGTTTGGCATTGGATATCGAATTGGAATTAGCGATTTACCTGTGGAAGCCGCAAGGGCACTCGTCACTGAGCCCGTAGAAGGCAGGCTTCTCTATTTAACCGAAGCTAGAGATCGCATTGTAGAGCTTTGTGCTCGTCAACCTTTTTTAGTCCAGTCACTCTGCAATCACGTCTTTGAGAATGCCGCCCGAACTGGCGATCGCACGATCACTCCATCACATATTGAAAAAGCCATTGAGGAAATGGCAGGGGACAACGAACATTTTCAAACCTTATGGGGATATGCTGGGAAAGAACGCAGACGGGTAATTTTGGCACTTTGTGAGCAATTGGCTGAAGGGGACGATCCCGTCAACCTTGAGTTACTTGAGGTGAAGTTTGAGGAATTGGGGATTCCTATTCCTAGGCGGGTTGGACTGGGTGCGGACTTGGAATTCCTTAGGGAACTTGAACTGATAGAACTTGACTCGTCAGACCGCCAGGGTGCCTACACTCTTGCAATTCCCATGATGGCAGAGTGGATTCGGAGAAATGTTGATTTTGCTGATCTACAGCGTAAAGCCGTGAAAGAGGCGGAGGAGGAAGTATGATTATTTCATATCAAGTACTGGGAGTAAATGTTCCTTCTTTTTTGGGACGTGAAAATTTACTGAATAATCTGGAACGCCAACTCCTAAAACCTACACCTGATCATGTCTGTGTCGTTGGTCCTGCACGATATGGAAAAAGTGTTTTACTTCATCATCTGGCACAGAGATACCGTCAAGGTAATGAATCCTATATCGCGGCTGTCTATCTTGACTTAAGACATTCTCCCCCAAGTACCGACGAGGATTTCAAACAACGCCTTGCTAGAGAGTTAAAGACGACGTTATCCGAAATCAGCTCAGATTTAGCTGCTTACTTAGAGCCAGATGAGAACAGCAGTATATACGAGCTTTTAGATTTTGTCTTTGAGGATTTGGATAGTAAGGGCGATCGCTTACTTGTAATCCTTGATGGCTTTGATCATGTTCTTAAAGAGGCAGGAATTACCAGAAATTTATGGGATCAGCTAAGGAACTTAGCTCAACATAGCAGTCTGCGTCTAGTCACTGGTAGTCGTCTGCATCTGCGTAACCTGCGCGATCTCATGCCAACAGATTCCCGCGTCTCAGACTTCTGGGAAATTTTTAATCCAATGCCCCTGCTAGTGGGAAAATTAGAGGACTCAGATTGGGATGGCTTTCTGCTGCCTTTGAATGTCAGAAATATTTTGCTTGATAATTCTGCCCGTAAAGAAGTCAGCAATTGGACTGGTGGAATTCCAATTCTTGCGGTCGCTCTTCTTAGAGAATTAGCTGAAAAGTTTGAAGATGGAACTAACCTCACTAAAAGTGATATTGATACAGTTTGTGAGGTAATGATTGCTAGCCATCGTCAACTTTTAGAGGATTTATGGGATGACTGTACGGATGAGATGAGGGAGGATTTAGCTAGAGCAGCTATAGAAGATATAGACGCAAATACGCTACCTCACGAACGAAAGACTGCATTGCAACAACGTGGTTTCCTTCAGTTTTCCAGCAATAAACTTAAATCAAGCTGCCGCCTCATGCAAAAATATGCTGAATTGCGAGCACCAAGCGTCAAAGAGCTACGCCGTTTATTTCAAACCAACAAGGATTTTGAGACAAACATTCAAGAAGTTTTAGAATTACGGCTCAGCCAAATTCAAGGCTGCGATCCACATCTGTTTGAGTTAATTAGAAAAGCAATTCGAGACATATCCCCAAATCCAGTAGACGCTACAAATTGGATGCGTCGTGTCGTAAATCGCGCTCTAGATATTATCTGGTTCCATGAGTTACCATCTGATCGAAGTTTGCCTAACTGCTGGATTACTGAATGGCAATATAAAGCAATTAACTTTCCTAGTGATGGAGGCAAACTTCCTGCAAGCCCCTTGACACAATGCATTATCTTACAGTTAATAACTGGTTCACGACCGGAACTTAATCCAATCTCCAAATACGTCACTAAGCCCACCTATCTCTTGGTTAACCATATCCGTGAAGTAGCTGATTTTGGACAACATACAACCGCCCGTGACAAAGTGACAGTCGGTATCGCCAGTGCTTATTGCCTATCGGCAATCAGTCTATGTGAGAGCCTCATTAATGATTTGCCTACATGAGTAGAACTAGCAACCAAATCAATTAGCTTTTGTAGCCTACAAGAAAACCTAGACACCACAACCAGTAGTTGTAGCGACCTGCAATCATAAACGCTCAAACCTGCAATCAAAACATTTCTTAGCCAGGATTAACTGCAACTATAATTGTGTTTCAGCCTTAATTTGGTCTGAAGTTTTGATTCAGTTTCATTTAATGTGGTCTCGGAAAAATCCTGATTGCGGTCTTGAGCGATTATGATTGCGGTCTCCTACAATTAACCTGTAAGCAGATTATTTAATAAATAGTCTGCACTTTAATTCCTAAAAAGTTTCTTACTTTTATCAAACAAACATTTTTTATTTGATTTTGAGCCGTAATTTGTACAGCTATATTAAGGTTTCCTAATTGAATATTTGTTTTTTTTCCAGTAACACGCTGACCTGTAGTGGTCACTATATAGAACCCATTTGATATCTTTTTAGGCGGTAGCTAGTCGTTTGAGTATTAGCCGAATGAAACACAGCTTGAGCTTGGCGTTGGAGCGTTGGAGTGTCCGGTCAAAATTCTTGACTAAACTTTTACATCGCTCCACCCAAGCATTTGACCGTTCAATTACCCATCTAGCCGCAACAGGCACAAATCCAGATTGCCCTTTAGCCGCTTTTTCTGCTTTCGAGGGTTTAGCTGAAAGTTCAAATTGAATCTTCGTCATAATCTCTGGATAAACCGTCTCTAAAGCTTGAGTTAGTTTCTCAGGATGATAGCCATTATCCAACAAGATTGTGGTCTTGGGCAGGTCGTCCGGTTTAGATTTGAAGTAATCGATGTTGTGTGTGAGTATTTCAATTAAGCCTTGATCATCAGATACACTGGCTTTGGTACAATGAGTAAAGAAGGGAAAACCTAGTATATCTACCGCTAGATGTCTTTTGATGCCATTCGTGCATTTATAGAAACAAAACCCTTTTGACTCAATACTGGCATTACAAGTATTTTTCACAGCTTGGGAGTCAATGATAATTAGAGTCGTCCACTGCGGTTTTTTTTGACTTGTTCGCGTAGCTTGCTAGGTAATTGTGTCTCAATCCGTTCGAGAGAGCCATCCTCACACCAATTTTGGTAATGCCAGAAGACGGTTGAATATGGCGGTAGATATCTGGGTAAATCTCTCCAATTACAGCCGTTCTTGAGCTGATAAAATATGCCATTGAGGAGTTGTCGCTTTGTCCACACTGCGGGTCGCGTTTTCTTCTTCTGGGATAGTAAAGGCTCGATTATTTCCCACTATGAGTCTGTCAAATCGCTTGAATATCCCATTTCTCACCCCAGCTCACTTGAATTTATCTACTCCGCCTTCATTCTACGCGATTGCCCAAAAGATATCAAATGGGTTCTATATTGTCGCCTGGGTGAAATAGCAGCAAGGCGATCGCCACTAGCAGGTCCAGAAATAGCGAAGATACTGTTGGCGAAAGTAATACAAGGCATCTTAACGTAGAGTATTACTAACCCCCAAAGCCAAGATTTCTTGTCATTGTAGCACGATTAATTACATAAAAGATTGCTTTCGCCAACAGTATCGACTGCTTATTTACCCCCGTTAGCCTGATGGTTTTGTCTAAAGTTCAATTCTAAAGCAGTGGGTCATTCAGAAGCCGCCACGTCGAATTAACCAGTGAGTTGTGACTCTGACGCTGGTCATTAACAGCTTTAAAGGTTTGGATAATAGGCGTAAGGCAACGCTTAGCATCTTCATAGCCTCGCTGTTTGAGTTCTGCGATGCGTTCGGCGCTAAAGTCCAACCAACTATCAACCAAGCCGATGAGCGGTGTATCAGACTTGTTAATTCGCTGTTCTGGCCTAATTTCAATAATGGTCTGGTCTGGGAAGTCGTAGCGATTCCATACCGACCCGTTTTGCAGGTGAATGACGATCGCACTCGTTATGCCCCGCGCTGCCAACGCTCTTAGCGGGACATTATCAGCCAAACCCCCGTCCACATAAGCCTTACCATTGACTTCGCGGCTGGGAAATGCCAGAGGAAGGGCAGCACTGGCAAGAAGTAAATTGTAGATGACCTCTTCATCAGTTAAATCCTGTACGCAGAGCCAGTGGGCATCCGTGCCAGTACGAGCGCGGACGAAATCAATCAACCAGTCGTATCCTAAACCTGGAATTTTCAGAGAAGGAAAGACTGTCACCCATAACTCGATGCCCCGTTGCAATTGGGCTGGGTTTACGACTTCGTATAATAGCTGCTCAATTGGCTCTGGGTCAAAAATGGCGGTACGGTCTTTTACTATCCCTTCCGACACCAGGAAATCAAGCATCCACCCCCGCAGGGTTGGGACAAAAGTTTGGGCTGCGTAGCTTATGGTATGGAGCAAGGCACCAGTATTCGGGCGAAGGATTGGGGCAGTCCCCAACTGTTCCCATAGTTCGTTCAAACGACGAACACCCTGTTGGAATGACCCGTGAGATGACAAAACAGCACCGTTAAGAGCGCCAATACTTGTTCCGGCAATGATTTGGGGTTCTATTCCCAGTTCGGCAAGATACTTAAGAGCGCCCGCATGGTAGGCTCCTTTAGCACCGCCACCAGTAAGTACAAGTCCAAAGTCGGGAGTAGCTGATTTCATGTTCTTTCAACTCCTGGCTGTCATAGCTAAACAATCATTGGCAGTTTCTTCAACCACAGCAGTGACGAATTCCCGTGCGTCAGTGGTGCGAGAGATGGAATCAATTTGGGTGCGACAGAGTGCCAGAGCGCACTGTCCGGGTTTTGCAGGTCTAGCTTCTTCTGGAAGGGTTGCTAGTTCTAGGGTTGTACCGATCGTAAACAGGAGGGGTGCGTTCAGGAGTCGATGTTTTGGGAGAGAGCGAATTTCTAGTAAGGCTGCTGTAAGAACGAGATCGCTCTCTCCCATTTCACCCCAAGAGCTATCTAACAAGTCAGCCAGCCCAAAAAAACTTTTAGGCATCTGGAAGCTGGTAGACAGTATTTTATTTACGAGTAACGGGCGAAACCGGGTTGTATCGCCCGTTTCTAATTCATAGATCGCGACCGAACTGCTAAAGACTTCCCGCGCTAACAAGACAACTTGCACAGGCCAAGGTAGCTTAGTATAGGTTTGTTCTGCTGCCCAAGCAGTTACAATTCTGTCTAAATCCTCATTAGCAGCAACCCGCACCTCTAACGAACGCACTCGCGCTTCTAATTGGTTGAGTCTTGTACCAACTTGTTGAGCGAGTCGCTCGAACTGTTTGCTGAGTGCTAGCAGGGCTTGTTTTTGTTCTTGTAAGCTTCGCTTTTGTTGGCGAATGGCATCCCGCGCTTCTAGTAAAGATTGCTGGGTAACTTCCAAGGCAACTTGACTAATGCGAAGGGAATCACTCAGTTCTAGTACCCACTGATGTAGGGCTTCTTGACCTGCAATGAGGTTGCCATCGAGGAGGATTTGGCGTTGGCGATCGCTTCCATCCAATGTGTCCATCAATCGACCAAAAAAACCTCGATTCTTGCGATAGCGGATGATGTCTTTACTGACTTGAATACCATTAACCAGGTCAATTAGGGCTTTGTCACCAACAACAGGGATTCGGTGCTGAAGTTCTTCCAGATAGCGTGTAGACGGGCTTGGAGAACCAGTGGGGGGTTTCTGTAAACCAAATTGTTCAGAATAAAAAGTATTAGACATTGGTTCGATCTCAGTTAACTTGTGCTGTTTAATGGAGTACCTATAGTTGGATTAATTCTTTAAATAGATTTTCCATATCTATTTTAAATTCTTGCTCTAAATACTCATTAGCCCGCTGCTTTAGTCTTTCACCTCTTTGCTCAATTAATTGGTTAACCTGTTCGCTCAGTTCTGATAAAAAAACAGCATATTTAACCGCCGTTGTTCGATTCATTTTAATTAAGCTCAATCTACCCCACGCTTTTACTTGTTTCTTTTGATATTTCTCTACTGACTCGATTTCAGTCCTGAATAGACTTCCCCAAATTTTTATTCCATCTGGTTTAATAAAAATATTTGGTGAACTGCTATTTGAAGAAAAGTTATTTTGAAAGTAGTCTCTTACTTTTTTGCTAAACTTAGAAATTTCCTCTTCTAACCTATTTTGTAACTCTTGCCGCTTCTGCTCTAACTTTATACTGATATCTTGGGAGCTTACTTCTATTAAATTATCTAATTTTTCCTTGGTATAGTTCAAAGCATAATCATAAAATTCTTCTGCCTCTTCAGGAGTTTTTAAATAGACTACTCCTGTGGGAGCAAACTGTAATCTAGATAGTAACCAACGGCCAAAACGCTGTACGATATGAGCTTGGGGAAAGCGTTCTAAGTTATTCAATTTCACAAAAAAAGATGTAGCATATCTTGTGATAACGCTAGCTCGCTGGTACTCTTCATAGAAGAAATATTTTTCCAAATTTACCAAAGTTTTATTCTTGATAATTTCCAAGTCTTCCCGAATTTGTTCGTGGAGTAAAGGTTTAATTTCCTCCAACTCAATCAAACTTTTACGCCATAGGTCAATTAAAATCAAATCCTCAGCTATACTTCTAGCTTCCGACCTAAAACGTTTAGCAGGTTTGGTCACAGAGCTAGGCAGAGATCGAGCTTCATTACAAAGTTGTAAAAGGCGACTATTACTAATATTTAGTGCTGATTTCATGCACCGGGGGGCAGCGCGTTCAATCAGAGCATCAATTGCTGTTTCTAAGAAAGGAGCGAAGCTTGATTTTTTCCAAAGCTTTTGAGCTTTTTGCTGTAACTCTTCTACCGTTGCATCTTCTAGGTCTTCTTCCCAATCTACCCCGAATACTTCTTGAGCTAAAGGACGTGCTGTTTGTAATTTGGTCACTGCTATACGCGGATGCTGCTGCAATTCCATAAAAAAGTTAGCCGCCGCGAATGCAAATCTTGCAGATATTTCAAATACCCGTTCGGTATCATCAGTATCGCCGATTCCCAATTCAGATGCCACAAAACGCCGCACTTGTTCCGGAGTCATATCTCCTTCTCGGCGTTGGTCAACTTTATTGATTAAAACGTACAGGTTTTCCTTACCTCTTAACTCGATTGCTTTCTGTACTTCTTCTTTTATTTGTTCAGATGCTTGCGTTTTTAGTTGGGTGAAGTCCAGAACAATCAATACCATCGAACTTTTTTGTAGTTGTTGTTCTACAACAGCCGCTAGTCGATGTGTCCCCGCCTCATTTGGCCCTGGCGTATCGACAATTACTAAATTCCCCAGTTGTTCAGGTTGGTCAAATTTATAAGAAGTTCGCCAAAAAGGTGTGTGCAGGCGCGGAAAATCAGTGAGAGATTCAAGAGGTTCTATTTGTGGTGTAATTAGGTGGCACAGACGGATAATATCGTTCAGGTAAGTAAGTGTTTCGTTGACAGCTTTACACCCTGAAATTTTGGCAGGAATAGGAAACTTTTCCTGAACAAATATTGTTTGTATTAACTTTGCTAGATGGGGATAGTGATTAGTTTGTTTGAGTATTGATTCAATACCGGATTCAGTAATGGAATGCCTCACCGCCAACCACATCTGCTCAAATGTTGAGAGAAATTCGGGGCTTAGGATTAAGACTGGCTTTTTTAGTTTAGCATTCAATAAGATTTCAGTGGGAAGCATTGTCATTGCCGCATTGCGACTTGGCAGTAAAGGCTGACCGATAATTGCATTAATGATGGTGGATTTACCAGCCTTCATCGGTGCGACAATCGCCAGCTTCAGTTTTAGGTCTTGTACATTACGGCTAGCTTGAACAATTTCCTGCTGAAATTTTATATACTTCTGGCTAGCTTCCTCAGAGCCAACTGCTACACTGGTCTGATACATCAGGTCGCTGATTTTATCTAGCAACTCGATAACGTTTCTCTGTAGAGAGCAAAGATGAAATTTCAGCGCCTCAGAATCTACCGAAGTTTCTTTCATTTTGTCTTTTTCATCAATTCCATAGTGTATTCCAGATACTTGTCTGTCTTTTTAAGATATTCGTTAGCTTCTGGTACTAAAGAACTAAGTTCGCCCACCAATTTCTCTTTTTCTTCAAGAGAAAGCCGTTGGTCATTTTGTGCTTGTTTTAAACTATTTCGATAGTTACCTAAATAGTCTTCTAGAGCTTTAAAAAATTCACTAACTCGTTCTTGAAAATCTTCGTCAAGGTATTTATTTATTCCCTGGCTTATACTATTAATACCTGTTTCAATGGATTGGTTTACATCCTTAATTAACTCATCCAAAGAAATACTGTAATAACTCTCTTGTTTGTCAGGCCGCTTTACTTTTACTTTCTCTTCATAAGGAACAATCCAAAGCCAATGCCACAAATCACGTTTTTTTACTGTTTTTTCCTCATATCCCTGATCCACATAACGAGTTTTAGTATTGACACGAGCTTTAACCAACTGTAATTCGTCAGCTTTTAAAGCAGGTTGTGGTAACGAAAGATTTACATTAAAAGCTTCATTTAGACGAGTTCTCGCTCTTTCAATTATGGGCTTTGTCTCTTTTTCTAAAAAGTTGGACAAACCCGTGCGTGCTAGTTCAATTTCTTTGGCTGTTTCTTGACGAACTCCCGATAGCAAGCTGTCAGCCCTTTGCTTAGCGTATGTAATTGCTTGATTAGCAAATTCTTCTGCTTCTGCTTGGGTCTTAAATTCAAACAATCCAGAAGGTTTAAACTCTAACGTTGACTTCATTCGTTTAGAAACCCATTTAGGGAAAAACTCAAAGTCAGCAACTGTAGACAGCAACGAACTTCTTACTTCTATATCTATTTGTTTGATCCGGTCAGACCGTTGATATTCCTCTTTTACAAAATAGTCTTCAAGGCTAACTTTAGCGGCTTTTTTGAGGTCTTGAAGAATTTTTTGGAGATTTCGATTGAGTTGTGTCTTAATTATGTCTACTTCCTGCAAGCGTGTACGACAAGCTTCAAGACTTTTCAAATCTGTTTCTAATGAGCCAACTTCACGTTGTAGTTTCTCTGCATCTTGGGCAATGGCACGACTGCGGAGTTCTACATCATCCCGTAGTTCTACAAGTCGGCTACGACTGAGTTTGAGAGCAGAACTCATACATTGAGGAGCCGCTCGTTCTATCAGTGCCTTTATTGCTTTTTCTAAAAACAGGTCAAAGCCTGATTTTTTCCATAGTCTTTGAGCTTTTTTCTGTAATTCTTCTATCGTTGCGTCTTCCAGGTCATCTTCCCAATCAATACCGAAAACTTCTTGAGCCAAAGCGCGTCCTGTTTGCATCTGTTTAGGTGGTACAGTTGGATTTAGCTCTAGTTCCTGCATGAAGTTAGCCGCGACAAACGCTCTCCTACCAGCTATTTCAAACACCCGCTCGTCATCGCTAGGATCTCCAATGCCGAATTCAGCTGCCACAAACTGCCTCACCTGTTCCGGGGTCATATCTCCTTCTCGGCGTTGGTCAACCTTATTAATTAAGACGTAAAGGTTTTCTTTACCTCGTAAATCAATTACCTTTTGAACGTCCTTCTTCACTTTTTCTGCTGCTTCCGTTTTTAGCTGCGTGAAATCAAGGACAATTAAAACAATTGAGCTTTTGCGAAGTTGCTCTTCTACTACCGCTGCTAGTTTGAGGTTTTCTCCTGCTTCATTTGGCCCCGGTGTATCGACAATCGCGAGGTTTCCCAGCTTTTCTGATTTCTCAGCTTCTTGAGATCGCCGGAAGGGAGTCTCAATGCAAGGTACATCCGTAAGTTGTGCTAAAGGATCGCTTAATGGAGCTATTAAACTACACAGACGGATAATATCGTTTAAACCTGTCAGAGCTTTGACAATCTGCTCGCGCCCAGAAGTCTTTGGACTGGTTAATAAGCCCCATATTCCATCCCGAATTTGCTCTGATAACTCGTTTAAATGAGGGTATTGCTCCATCTTTTTCCCAATTCCCTCAGTACCTAGTTCCCGAATTTGGCGCTGGATAGTGAGAAGTGTTTCTTGGAATACGGTTAAAATTTCAGGACTTAGCCTCAAAGCTGGCTCTAGTAACTCTGCATTAAAGACAATCTCAGTAGGAAGTGTTGTCATTGCAGCGTTACGGCTGGGCAGGATATCCTGACCGACAATGGCATTGACAATCGTAGATTTGCCAGCCTTCATCGGCGCGACAATGGCCATCCTCAATTCCAGTTTGTCCACATTCCGGTTAGCATCATCCACTTCCTTTTTGAAGGCTGCATATTTTTTACTATCCCGATCTGAGCTAAGGGCTGTACTGGCGCGATACATCAGGGTGCTGATTTGCCCCAGTAACTCGATAACGTCTGTTTGCAGATCTTGGACATTTGGCTTGAGCGGATTGGAAGTCATTTGGCCAGCCTTGTTGAGTGGTGAAGAAATACAGCCCTGGGAGGAGCTTTTCTTAGAATTCCCAGAAAACTCAGCCAGGATTAACTGCAACTATCTCGGCTCAATGCTTAATATAACCGCTAACGGCAATGCGATCGCGCAAATCAATCTCGACAAACGAATTAGGATAGGACGCGATCACTGATTCTGTAACTCTAGGTTATCAGCTTGTAAGTTATCCAACTCGGTATGTAACTTATCTAGGTAACTATCAAGAGTTACCTAGATAAGGAATCTGCAACAACTGCACAGCTTTACGCTTAGCTTCCTCGCCCCGCAAATCGTATTTTTGAGTCGTCGCCGGGTCAGCGTGTCCCGCCAACTTGCTTACCGTCAAAACATCCGCACCCGCGTCTAACAATTCGCTAATGAACGTGCGGCGGAAGTCGTGAGGCGAAAAGTCCAGCACTCCTGCTTGCACCCCCCGCTTCAGGAGAATTGCCATCACCGGTTGCAACCCTATGAACTCGCCTTTTATGATGCCCTGGCTCAAAACCAGAGTGCGCGGGACGTGATGGGACAAGACCAACTGCGAGAATTGGCGATCGTCCTGGTAGAACGGGTACGTAAAAACGCTTCTATCGACTGGAATCTCAAAGAAAGCGTCCGAGCCAGAATGAAGGTGATGGTCAAACGTCTATTGAGAGAATACGGCTATCCGCCCGATATGCAAGCTCTTGCGATCGAGTTAGTGTTAGAGCAGGCAAAGGTTTTCACCGAGTTTGAAGTAGAGACAAATCGTTCCTAATATTACGCAGGAAGATTAAAACTCAAGTAGCGAAGCTGTAACATAGAGATAAGGATGGTATAGGTTGCCAAAGGTAAAGGAAACCCGCCATTTTGAGTACAGTAGACCTCTTGCAAAAGTCCTTTTAATCAAATTTTGGGACGGGCTAGAAGCCCATCTCACAAGAAAAAAGATTTTTGTGGGACGGGCTGGAGAGCCCGTGCCAGCTATTTTCGCAAGAGGTCTACTTATCGAGTAGGGTTTTCTCTGCTGCTGAGAGATTGCCAGATTTGGAGCGAGCCAATCTTAGAATTTTTAGAGCTATTCCCTCGCTTTGGCGGTCTTTAATTTCTCGGGCGATCGCCAACGACTGCTGAGTGTGTTCGATGGCTTTGGCGTAGTCTCCGAGGGAAGTGTAAGCAGTTCCCAAATTTCCTAAAGCGGCTCCCTCGCTTTGGCGGTCTTTAATTTCTCGGGCGATCGCCAACCACTGCTGTTGGTAGTCGAGGGCTTTGGCGTAGTCGCCGAGGTGAGCGTAAGCAGTTCCCAGATTTCCCAGAGCTATTCCCTCGCTTTGGCGGTCTTTAATTTCTCGGGCGATCGCCAACCACTGCTGTTGGTAGTCGAGGGCTTTGGCGTAGT
>NZ_JAUBTF010000054.1:0-9653 GCF_036702355.1 Microcoleus sp. D3_18_C4 | reverse complement strand
CGCCGAGGGAAGTGTAAGCAGTTCCCAGATTTCCCAGAGCTTTCCCCTCGGTTTGGCGGTCTTTAATTTCTCGGGCGATCGCCAATGACTGCTGTTGGTAGTCGATGGCTTTGGCGTAGTCTCCGAGGGAAGTGTAAGCACTTCCCAGATTTCCCAGAGCTTTCCCCTCGGTTTGGCGGTCTTTAATTTCTCGGGCGATCGCCAACCACTGCTTTTGGTAGTCCATGGCTTTGGCGTAGTCGCCGAGGGAAAAGTAAGCATTTCCCAGAGCTCCCAGAGCTATTCCTTCGCTTTGGCGGTCTTCAATTTCTCGGGCGATCGCCAATGACTGCTGTTGGTAGTCCATGGCTTTGGCGTAGTCGCCGAGGTTACGGTAAGCATTTCCCAGAGCTCCCAAAGCTTCCCCCTCGATTTGGCGGTCTTTAATAATTTCTCGCGCGATCACCAAACACTGCTGAGCGAAGTCGATGGCTTTGGCGTAGTCGCCGAGGTTATCGTAAGCATTTCCCATATCTCTCAGAGTCCTTCCCTCGCTTTGGGGGTCTTTAACCCTCTTTTGTCACTGTCCGAAAACAAAAATCAAAAGCACTGTTTAAAATTCTTACTGGGATGGGGTTTGTAGCTTTATTTTCTACTATGATAAACATAATCATTTCTTTTTGTCAAACTCTTTGCCTGCAAGGATTTCAGATAATAGACCTCTTGCAAAAGTCGTTTTAATCAAATTTTGGAAGGGGCTAGAAGCCCATCCCACAAGAAAAAAGATTTTTGTGGGACGGGCCGGAGAGCCCGTGCCAGCTATTTTCGCAAGAGGTCTAGTGAGGATAGGCGGGAAAGCTGTTAATTCTGATGAAGCTGTAGCTAGTTTTAAGCCCTGGGTCAAGATATGTACCTAACCTGACCTAACAGCACTTGTTTAGAGTCATAGATGAGGAAATACCCTTTCCCAAATCTATGACTCTAAACTGGTACGCCTCTCTTAGCCTTTATATAGGGCTTGCTGAAAAAGTCTGGAGAGCGAATAGCCTCGCGCCACACAGCTTGAAAAATAGTAGATCCGTCGCTTATTTTTCAAATTTACCCAGCAACTTCCCACGAAAGTGCAAGGGTTTTGAACCTCGCTTATGCTACACCTTGCACTTTCTCGCTCCACAAAAGATTAAAACCCTTATCTAGCCTGCCTTCTGCTTTTATTCACCGAGCCCTATATATTTTTAGCTGTGGCAGTTGTCTTAGGGCTTCTGGGATTTCGGTAATGTAATTTCCCTTGACCCAAAGCTCTTTCAAATTGGATAGTTGTCCGAGCGCTTCTGGAATTTCGGTAATGTTGTTGTAACTGAGCTGAAGCAGCGTTAGATTAGACAGTTGCCCGAACGACTTTGGGATGTCGGTAATTTCATTGTCACTGAGGTCCAGGGTTGTCAGGTTTGACAATTGTCCGAGTGACTCTGGAATGTTGGTAATTTCATTGTTCCGAATGTCCAGGGTTGTCAGGTTTGACAATTGTCCGAGCGACTCTGGGATGTCGGTCATTTCCATATTGTTACTGAGGTCAAGTATTCTCAGATTAGACAATTGTCCGAGCCACTCAGGGATGTCGGTAATATCGTTGTCCAGAAGGTAAAGCACTTCCAGATTGGACAATTGCTCAAGCGCTTCTGGGATCTCGGTAATTTTATTGCCTGTAAGGTAAAGCACTCTTAGATTGGACAATTGGCCGATCGACTCTGGGATGCACGTAATCTGATTTCCGCTGAGTTTGAGGTCTGTCAAATGCGTACACTTGCCAATCTCTGGTGGCAATTCCTCCAACCAAAGTCTCGACAAATCCAGTTCAGTCAATTCTTTCTCGGCTGCTTCATCAATTCGCGCCACTATTTCATCTAGTGTCATATCCTTTCTCTCTCCATAGTATTTAATTTATTGTGGCAATAAATTTAACTTACTGTTTTCCCCGCCTAGTAGTAGCACTTCCACGTCCTAGGCGGGGAAATTTGAGTCTCCTGATGTAGCAGCAAGGGTTATACGCTCTAGGCGGGGAAATAATGTTATCCCCGCCTAGAACAAGGTTTTGGAGTGAGTGGGGAATTACCCTTCCCGGTCTAAACCTCTAGCGAGATTTTTACGACTGGCCGCCATTGTCTTTTTCATAGTCACAATTAAAAAATCGGCCATCGGAAAAATAGCCGCCTGCCCGTCCGGCTGAGGACATCAAAGTCAGTGTGTCACGCGCTTGACACTACTTGGCGTTACTGATAGACAAAATGAAACGCCTGACACAAGGGATTCAACTGTTATGCCCAATCCTAAAGGACACGAAGACTCAATTAAAGATTCCCGCTGTTTGGGTTTGTACGAAGGCAGAGTATAACTAATACTTTGCCTCCTCAAACTGGGTTGTATAATCAGCTAATTTAGGATGCTTTTGTGCTTTCAAGCTTCCTCGAAAGCTACGTAGGGACTTATTTGTTACGTTTCTTAATATCACGTCCTCTGAATGCAGGTATCTCGGTTTTACCCCTATATTGTCGCCTTGCTGCTATTTCACCCAGGCGATCGCCACTAGCAGAGCCTATGAAGCAAAAACGCGGCGCACTTGCTTTGAGTTACCTATTTTGTTAGGTAACTTATTCCTTGTGGAAATCAGCGATCGCGACTATTGAAATTATTTAATCTTGAATAATCGGATATCCGAAAATCCGCATAACTGGTTATTTGAATTAACGGATAAGCGAATTAGTGGATTTTCAGAATTATGGTAATCTGCTAGAAAATAGAATTTCGAGGGAGGTGAGCCTCATTGCAATATACACAGTGGCATCCTTTAAGGGAGGCGTGGGAAAAACTACGACGGCCGTCCACCTGGCAGCTTACCTGGCAGCTAAGGGCGATGCAATTCTAATTGACGGCGACCCCAACCGCAGCGCGACGGGATGGGCGAAGCGAGGACAGTTGCCCTTTGAAGTGGTTGACGAGCGGCAGCAACAGTCCAGCCACACAATTTGCTGCTGTACTGGACTCTTTTGCAACAATTCCCGCAACCATCGCAGAGAAACTCCCCACTGATTCTTCCTGGGATCTGTATCGCTGGTCGCCAAAAAACCTTCAGTAACTCCACCCCGATTTTTTCGCAACCCATGACCGATAAAATACAGTAGAGCCGTCTGGGGGATGCGCTCTCCTACTGGATTAAACAACTGAATAATGGCATCCTCTAAAGCATCTGCCTGTACTAATGCTCCTGTTGCACCAGCAACCCGACGCTGCCCGTCTTGAATCGTTTCCGGCAGCCGTCGCACTCGAAACCCGCCATACTCTTCTAAGCGTTGCGCGATCGCTTCGGCATCGTTAGCAGGAGTCTTCAGATGTTTTGCCTTACTGCTTGAAGTATCTTTCAGGAAAGGATACTGGTTAATCCCTACTACCAGCGCATCTCGATTCATATTTATGTGGGTCGGTTGGCAGTACCTTAAAGTTGTGGTAGGGATAGCAGCTTGTTGGGAAAATTGGATATTTTGAAAATTTTGCCCACCCCTATATCCTAAAGCAAAACCTGTTTCTATTGGCTGTAAGCTGACTAAATTATTATTGGCAATACTGCCAAATTCTATGCGTCCTTGGGGGGCAGTTATTTGACCCCTCTGTAGCTGAATTTCACCGCCTACAATGGCTATGGTTTGTCCCCTTAGCACTTGGAGTCCGAAAATTTGACCTTTGCTATCGATCGCCCTAGATTGATTGACGATGCTGCCGGGATTTGAACCATATTGCAAGCCAATGGGTACGTTTACTCTGAGTAAAGAGGAGGGAGGATTAGGAGCGATCGCGCTAAATTCTTTCCCATCTGCCAACTTGACAGCACTCACTGTACTCGCCAAAAAGGAGCCACCAATATTTAAGCTGGCGTTGGGGCCAAAAATAATGCCGTTCGGGTTGAGGAGAAATAGGTTAGCAGTGCGATCGCACCATCCACTTCAGAAATTAGGCTATTAATTTTCTATCCCAGTATAAATATATCTCTGAACATTGCTATTGCTACTGCCCTTTCCTACTTTTTTTAAGTAGCTCTATTTTTCCGTAAATGTGAGATTGTACCTTTATTTTTCATGTAAATGTGAGGTTTTATGCACAAAAACAGTATCAACAATACTCTAGGTTGCTTAACACTGTGTGCAAGAAATAGCAAGCAAGCTCACAGCTATAAGTACCAATAGCAAAATAACTCACAAAAACTCATACTTTAAAGTTAAGAATTGTTAAGTTTTGCTTTCTTTTCTAATTCGGTACACTTCAGATTTATTTAAGGATTGAATTAAATTTATTTGAACGTAATAAATACCTTCCTTAATTAGACAAGGCTGAAAGTTGAAAAAATTGTCAAAAAGCAGGCTAAGAATGGTTGAGTTGCTCTACCTCAACTTTTGTGCTGCTCAATCTCAAATCAAAAATTGGCTAACCATCCCAAAGGATCGCTCCAAACGGGCTAATAAAAACCACTGATTGTGGTGATGTCAAATAAAAAGCATAGTCCCTAAGATGGCGTGTAAAGCACACGATAGGCACCGAATATAATGCCAAGAGTCAAGAAAATATCCAATCCGAATGTCATCCTGAGCATAGATTTTGGCGGTTTATCAACTCGCGCCTTTTACCGTAAGGGTTCAGAGATGCTGGCTCATTCATTAGTAATGGAATCCCAAGTTGGCACTATCAGCCAAGACACAGCCAATGCCTTCACGAAACCTAATTTAACATCGGCAGCCCCCGAAAATATTGCCTGGGTTGCCATCGGTGATGAATGCCGCGCTGTAGGTTACCTAGCGGCTTCCCAATTCAACGCTCACATCGGTTTAGCCGGACTCAAATACAGTACAGCCTTGTACAAAGCACTAGCAGCTTTGTGGGTAGCCTCTTGCAAACTAGATTTGGGCAATCAATTCAGCGCTGCGCTCTCCGTCTTCTTACCTCCAGGCGAGTTCAACGACTCCCAGCAGTTTTTTACACTGCTCAGGCAAGCAGCTAACGCCTTTGAAACGCCTTCCGGGATGATGCAGGTAACGCTAGACAAAACCCAGGCGCTTCAAGAAGGAGGCGGTATTTGTATTGCTTACAACAGCAAACTGGGGGCCGCTTTCAAGCACCAAGTAACAGCTTTCGTCATGGTAGGTTTCCGCAATGCCTCCGTCATTGTTTCAGCACGGGGAGCCGTAGGCAAAGGCAAAACCTCCGATTTAGGCATGGTGAGGTGCTGCGAGTTAGTGCAAGAGCGTACCTCTGGCTACGATTTATCTCGTTTAGCAACAGCCATAGCTACATCAGGCGATCGCTTTAACCGCCCTCCCTTCTACCGCATTGCTCGTAACCATGACGCAGGAGCGCGGGACACTGAAGTTGACCGTTTGATTGAAGCGGTGAAACTGGCAAGGAGAGACTACGCTCGAATCCTGACCAGTTGGCTAGATGAAGTGCTACCACCGGATCTAGATGAAATAGTGTTCTGTGGCGGTACTTGCGGTTATCTGGAGCCGGAATTGAGAGCATATGCCCGCGTTGCCTACTCTTGGCACGCTGGGATTACAGTACCACCCAACCTAGACCCTCAAGGCTTGGGATATCGGTTAGCAGACTTATGGGGGCTATGGAGCTATTTCAGTTCTCAATTCGCTGCAACTTCGGACTCTGGGAACCAGAAAATGAATTTAGCATTGGATGCCACTAACAGCGTTCAATCTGAAAACAAGCAAGACAATGACTACTTAGAGGTTGCTGATACCGACTGTTCTAGCGATCGCGCATTCGGACAAACCTTACCTACTCCTGTAACCGAATATGACCGCTCTAGTTCATCCCTTTTAAGTGCGGAAAGCGTAAGAGAGGGCGAAGTCTCGGCAGTAGCAGGCCCCTATCGATCGCCAAAGTTCAAGGAGCGTAATTGGGGAGAAATAGCAGGAGTGCGATCGCCTATCGTGGGACAGTCTAGCACAGCATTAGAGGAGGAGAGACATGGCTAAAGAGCGAACGAACTATTACCTGCGGTGTCAACCCTACGCTGACTCCCCCGACGGCATTTTACTCAATTATCTCCTGCACCATCCCGTTTACGACTCAAAGCGAGCAGCATTTGAGGCATTTGAGGCATTTTGGAAAGCTTTGGCGTATCAGGCGCAAAGTGCAGGTTCAGAAGAAGAAGTGCGGATACTAGGCTGGGATTGCATCAATTCTTTGCTCAATCAAGTTGATTACATTCGCACTCGCCTCGAACTCGACGGTTCGCAACTTGGAGCCTTGCTGGTTTCTCGCGGGTGCGCTCACCTCCCCGGCTACCTTCCCAGTTTTGTACCAAGTGCAGGTTTAACCACAGCAAGCGAGTCAGTTCCTTTTAAGCCATCTCGTCAATTTTCTCCTGCGCCACAAGCTACCAGTTCGGTTTTAGAACTAGAAGAGGTGACAGACTCAGAAGCCGACCCCAGCGAGGGTGACACAGTTAATCTAGCAGGATTCGATCCGGCGATGCTAGGACCCACCTTTAGCTAGGAATCTATTGAGATGATTTTTACCTTGTCCAAGGTTTTTATTTACGAGCAACATTGTGGAGATTTTTTATGACTAATATGATTCATTTAGTTGATGGAGAAATTGGTGGTGTTGGTAAGTCTATGTGGAGTTGCCTTCTCGTAGAGTACAACAACAAGTACGACTTTCTTTATACCCTAATTGATGGCGATGCTGGCAATCCCAACGTCCAGCAGCGTTATCCAGAGTCCGCGAAGATTATTACTTTGGCGGAAGATGAAGAAAACTTTGAGGCAGACATCATTTTCGAGACAGCTTTGCAGGCTCCTGTCATTGTCAATTTACCGGCTCGTGTTTCTTCTATCATAGATGGCTGGATTGAGACGGCGGGTTTGTTAACTGCTTCTTTTAAAGAAAAGTCAGGCATAGATGTTTGCAAATGGTTTTTGTGCAGTGGGCGTGCTGATAGTATCGAGATGTTTTTGGAATCAGTTAACCGCTTTCAAGGCCGACTGAAACACATTTTAGTCCGCAATTTTGGGGTGTGCAAAGATTGGTCTCACCTCAGCAGCCATAAAAACCTAAATAAGCTGCTTGAAGAACACAGCATTTTAGTTGTTGACTTGCCTAAACTCAGTGCTTTAGAACGAAGGTTGCTCGACACTAATAAAAGCCTGTCTCTAACAGGTGCGCTATCACATCCCAGCTTTCATTTACTCAACCAACAGCGAATGTACACTTTTCTAGAAAATACTTGTGATGCAATTGAGGCAACAAGAATTTTCAATCAAGCTCCCTATCGACCTAATCTAAAAAGCGAGAATCGTTCACGGTCAGTAGTGGTACAAGATATTAAGAAACAGCCATCAGATGAAGCTGTGTTAGATACCGAGGAACATCAGTCGGCAGGAGCCGTACCAGATTCTACCACTTGAACTGAGAAACTATTGACAGAGTTTGACCGCGCCGTAAGCATCGCCCCTTCAGGAGTCGAGAGGGGTGGGAGTGTCACTGTAATTTCAGGGATTATGAGAGGAACTTATGTCAGATGATGCAACCGGAGTTAGCGATAGAAAGATTGAAAATTTGTCAGAAGTTGAGCTTAATCATGATTTTTCTGAGGAGACTGTAGAGCATTTAGTAAATGATGAGAATTTGGAGGGTGAGGAAGATGAAAATAGTGACTCATATTTGTGGCAGCAAATAGACCAGGAGTTAACTACTGCTAAAACTTCTGCGGGAGATAACTTGTTCAAATTAGCTGCACCGCCGGCTTTTGAGCATGAGCGTGAGTCTCTTATCAGTCAGGCACTCAAGGGCAAAAGTGCTGAATTTCGTTCCGAAGTTATTAACAATGCTTACCGCTACGGTTTGGATAAAAATGACCCTTTGTTTATTGTGCTTCTAGCAACGGGTCAGCTTGAATTGCTCCTCGAAAAAAAGCCTCAAGAAATCGATAGGTTTTTCAAGAGTTGGGAGTCAAAATGGCAAGCGGAATTAAAAGACTCTGAAGCTGTTATCTCTCAAGAACTAGAACAAGTACGGCAGCTAATTGATAACTGGGAACAGGATAGCCGGGAGTTTTTAGAACGACAGGGTAAAGCAGCAGTCAACGTACAGCACCGAAAGATTGCTAGTTCAGTTAAAACGTTAGTTCAGCAAGCTGCTTTAGAGAAAGTTGCTCACGATATTTGGTCAGTAATTTTTGGAAGTACAGCCGTATTAGGGGCAATAGCCATCGGCGTGTTTATCGGGTTGGCAATTCCCAAGTTTACTCCAGCAACACCCCTCGATCCAAAAGGGCCTCGCCAGTTAACTCTCAAAGAAGCTGTGGCAATGAATTGGGGGTTGAGTGCTGAAGGACAATTTGCAATGAAAAATGCAGAAGCTATAAAGTGGGCTATGAGTAGTGATGGAAAATATGCTCAACAATTTATGAGTTGGAATCAAGCTTTGTTGAGTGAAAAAAATGGAAAAATGTTGTGTGAAAGTGAGGTGAATCGATTGGGAGTGACGCTAACTGTAGAAGGTAAAGCGGCGACAGATGGCTTCTGTACTTTGTGGACGAGAAATCCTAAAGAGCGAGTTTTTGTTCCCTAATGAAGGGGAAGAGGAAGGGGAAGGGGAAGGGAGTAGGGAAAAAGTACAAAGAGGCAACAAACAAGTAGGAAGGAAGTAAGCGTCAAATTCTCCCCTTCTCCCCCTCCCCCACTCTCCCTTCCCCTCTTCCTTCCCCTTCGTTCTGTAACAATTGAAGCAGGTCAATTTGTGAGTCAATAAGCAGATTTGAACGTATTTGTCACGTAAGGAGAATTTATGAAAAACCCAAAGTATATTCAGCAGGATGCTAATAAAAATTTACCCGAAGTCTCTATTCCGATTGATAATTCACTTGATGCAATGGTGTGGAAATACTGTGCCAGCCGAAATTTTCCAATTCCCGAACACATAAAAATCGTTCTCAGTTCTTTCTGGGCTCCTTTTGCAGCAAAGGCAGCAGGCAAATCCCCCGAACGAGTCAAGGCAATTGCTCTTTATTCGTTGAGGCAATTATCATCTCAACAGCAATTAATCGAGTCAATATTTGGGGTTAAGCAGGATTAAAAGCAGGGGAAGGGGAAGGGGAAGGGAAGATAGATTTTTGCTTTTCTTTCTTTAATAAAAGCTAACAATAGCCTGCGTTTTTCCTTCCCTTCCCCTTCCCCTTCCCTTTCATATTGTCAAAGTCCCGTTGAATTAGCCGACTTTCAAAACATCCTCAATGATTAGCGAAACCTGCTGTGGTTGATTCTCAAGCTGCTTTTTAATTTGTGTTTTCAACCAATCTGTGGGTGCGTCTTTTTTGTTGAGTTTAAGACGAATGGGATCGCTTTTAGACAAAGTTGAATTGAGTGCTCGAATAACGGTGCGGCATTGTCGAAGAGTGAGGCTATCGACTTGAATGAAGGGTTGATTTAATGGGTCAGCATCGAGTTGAATATTAGAAGCAAATTCGGCTTGAACTTGTAGCGAAGAGGTGAGGCGCTGTTCTTCTGTGGGTTCTGGAGTTGCTGCACATTCGGCAACAGCAGGAAAGGAAGCAATTTCATTGAGAAGAGGCACAAAATCTGGGGCAAGTTCTGCTGAGAGTTTTTCAGAAT